>JARDZH010000430.1 GCA_029240955.1 Pseudomonas sp.
TCACGGTTCGTGAGCATCAGCGAGAGGCGCATTTCAGCACCTTGAAACTGCGCGGCGCTGTGACCGGAGCCGGATCGTGAAGACCGGTCAGCGCGGCTTCACGCTGCTGGAAGTGCTGCTGGTCGTCAGCCTGCTGGGCATCCTGCTGACACTGGTCGCCGGTGCCTTGCTGGGCGCCAATCGCGCCGTGCTCAAAGCCGAGCGTTATACCAACAGCCTGGACGAGTCCCGCGCCGCGCAGGCGTTTCTGCGCGCCTCCATCAGTCAGGCGTTGCCGCTGGATACTTCAGAAGACGACGACGTCACTCGCGGATTCTTCGAAGGTGGGGCAGAGCGCCTGCAATTTGTGGCCACGCTACCGGGCGAGTTGGGCGGCGGGATTCAGGTGCACACTTTTCAATTACACGGCTCGCCAGGCGCTCGCAATTTGCAGGCGACGTTCGCGCAGGTTCAGACCGGCGTGAACGGCACGACGCTAAAACCCTGGGGCGAACCGCAGGTTCTGCTGCACAACGTCGAGTCGCTGGCGTTCAGCTACAGCGGATTCTCGCCCAGGGGCAAAGCCACCGGCTGGGTTTCCAGCTGGCCGTGGCCGAACCGTCTGCCCAAAGCGGTACGGATCGACATGCGCATCAAAGGCGCCGTGGCCTGGGTCAGCCAAACCGTCGCGTTGCGTCTGGACTTGTCCGGCGGGGCGGGCGGCTGATGATCACAGGATACGGGCGCCAGCAAGGCGTCGCGCTGCTGGTGGTGCTCTGGGTGCTGGCTTTGCTCAGTCTGCTGCTCGGCGGGCTGGCCGGCTGGGTGCAACTGGAAAGTCGCCAGGCGCTCTGGTTACGGCAGAACACTCAGGCACTGCTGGGCGCTGAAGCCGGCCTGAACATGACGGTTCAAGGCTTGCTCGACCCGGCGCAACGCAAACGCTGGGTGGCGGACGGTCGCGTCGTCACGCTGAAGATCGACGACACGCAGCTGGCGGTGAGCGTGCGCAGCGAGCGCGGCAAGCTGGATCTCAACAGCGCGCCCGCTGCAGATATCGCGCGCGTGTTCCAGGCGTGCGGTGCGGACCCGCGACAGGCACGCGCGCTGGCGGGAGCGCTCGCCGCTCAGCGCAACGACGGTCAGTCGCCGTTGCGGGTGCTTGAAGAGGTGCGCTCGCTTCCCGGCATGACGCGCGCGCTCTATGAGCGAGTGCTGCCGGAAATCACCGTCTGGAGCGGCGTTGAACGCCCCGATCCGGCTTTCGCTTCGCCACTGCTGCGCCGGGCACTGAACCTGCCTGAGCAGAGTGCGGTGGGCGCCGACGCCGGCGCGGTGTTGAGCATCGACGCGCGCGCGCAGCGACCGGGCGGCGTGGTCGCCCTGTTACAGACAACCGTTTTATTGAACCCATCGGAGGGAGGCGCGCAACCGTATCGGGTGCTGCGTTGGCAAGAATGAATTCAACCGTCTCACGACTGACGTCGCTCGCTGCCTTGCGCGACCGTGCGGTTCAGCAATGGCGCGGCAGTCCTGCGCAAAGTGCCTGGCAATGGTGGCTGGCCGAGCTGCGTGACTGCCTGCCGAAGCGTCTGCGTCGCTGGCTCGTTCACGAAACCGTCGAACAGGTCTACGCCTGGCCGCTGGCCGACACTGTTCCGGCGCCCATTGCGGGTGCGCGGCAGATTCTGCTGCTGCCGCCCGCTCAGGTGCTGATGCAGTCGCTGCAACTGCCCGCTGCCGCCGCGCGCAATCTGTCGACCGTGATCGGCTACGAGCTGGACCGCTACACACCCTTCGAAGCCGCACAGCTCTATTTCGTCGCTCGCCAGGACAGCCGCAGTGCCGCTCATGTTCACGTGACGCTGGTCGCGGTCGTGCGTGAGCGGCTGGACCGGACACTCGCGGAATGTGCTGCGCGAGGCGTGCGGCCCGATGCCGTGGACGTTGGCGCTGGGGCTCAGCGCATGGGCGTCGACTTGTTGCCGATGCCGTTGCGCCCGCAGCAGGCGCGCTCCGGCCATCGCGTGCGACGTGCGCTGATCTGGCTGTGCGCGGGTCTGCTGCTGACCTGCATGCTGCTGTGGCTCAACGACCGCCAGCGCCTGCTGGAAGAGATGCAAGCCGAGGTTCAGGCCCAGAGGGCGCAGGTCGGCGAGATCCAGCAACTGCGCCAGCAACTGACCAACACGCGCGGCGCGGCCAACTACCTGCTGCGCCGAAAAGCCGAGCAATTGCCGTTGTCGGCATTGCTCAGCGAATTGACCCGCTGCCTGCCGGCGGACACCTGGATCGAACATCTGGAAATCAACGACAGCGCCGAACTGGCGTTCTCCGGCCAGAGCGGCAAGGCCAGCGCCTTGATCGCGCGGGCCAAGGATTGCCGCAGCCTGGATAACGTCCAGTTTCAGGGCGTGATCCAGCCCGACGCCAAAACGGGCAAGGACCAGTATTCGCTGCGAGCCCACCTGCATCAGGAGAATGCCGATGCGTCGTCCACTGACCAGCCGTGAGCGTCGGGGCGCGGCCCTGATCATTCTGGCGCTGGCGCTTTATCTGGCTTACTGGCTGTTGATCGAAAGCTGGTTCACAGGCCCGTTGCGTGACATCAACGAACAGATCGAGCAGTTGCGCGAACAGCAACAGCGCTATGCCGGATTGCTGCAACAGGGCGATTCGCTGCATCAGCAACTGGAACAGGCGCGCCGCGACCCGGCCAGCAGCACCAGCTTGTTGCCCGGTGAAGACCCGAGTGCAGTTGCTGCGGACCTGATGCAGCGCGTCGCCGATGTGATCGGCAGCCACGCCGGAAAAGGCGGCGGTTGTGAACTGACGCAACGCATGCCCATCACCCCCGAACAGGAAGGCGCCGAGCCGTATCGGCAGGTCAAGGTCAGCCTGACGCTGAACTGCGCCATCGAGCCGCTCACCACCATCATGCATGCCCTGGAATATCAGCGGCCGTTCCTGTTCATCGACGAAATGAGTGTGCGCCGCGAGGCCAATGCACCCGCTACCGGCGGCGCCGGCAAGCTGGTGGCGCATCTGCTGATCCGGGGTTATCTGCAGCCAGCGGCTGTCGGGGAGGGCGAACAATGATTCGCTCTTTGCGCCCGCTCGAAGGGGCTTTGCTGATCATCGCCGCGCTGCTGGCCGGGGTCATCGCGCTGACGGCTGGCGGCAGTTTTCACTCGTCGGACTGGTTGCCCACGCCCGAGCCGCGCGACGCCGCAGCCAACGCAGCCCCGGTCCGGCAAGCGCCATCCGCCACGCTCGACAGTTTGTCCAACACCTGGAAAACCCCACTGTTCAGCACCGACCGCATGCCGGACGCTGCTGTTCGTCAGGCGGGCGCGCAGGCGACCAGCCTTTCAGGCCTGACCCTGACCGGCGTGATCATCGACGGCTCGACGCGGGTTGCCTTCCTTAAACAGGCCGGGGGCCAAACGCTGAAAGTCCGGCAGGGCGACCGTTTGCCCAACGGCTGGACGCTCGAACAACTTGACCCCGTTCAAGCCCGCTTCGGCCTGGACGGTCGCAGCGAGATGCTGCGCC
>JARDZH010000431.1 GCA_029240955.1 Pseudomonas sp.
CCCGCGAGCCGTTGGTTGGGATTGAGGCTGTCATAGAAAAGTACTCCACCGCTTTTATGACGTGCGCTACGGAGAAGCGGCGCACGGTTTTTATTGAGGGGGATGGTGGCGCAGATGTAACAATCTGTTAATTGCATTGTTGGCATGGATTGATGCGTGGGGCGGATCAATCGTCTTGGCGAGAGCGCAGTCAATGTGGGAGCGAGCCTGGTCGCGAAGGCTTTCCGTCAGTTGGCAACGATGGCGGATGTGCCGGCGTGTTCGCGAGCAGGCTCGCTCCCACAGGGGATCGGTGGTGATCAGAGAATCAGCGTCCGCCAAGGCCTTTGTGGGAGCGAGCCTGCTCGCGATAGCTGTGTGTCAGGCGCCAGTGCTGTCGGATTATCAGTCGGTCTAAGCCGTAGCCGCCACGGCGCCCTGCTCGCGAGCAACCTCAGTTGCGCGGTTGCCAACCTGCACCGGGATACTCAAAAACGGCGGAAGCGGGCAATCCAGCAGGTCGGCGACAGCCCGGAACAACTCCGCTTCGGCGACGGTGATCACGCCGTCGTGCATCACGCAGCGAGTCATCGCATCGAGCAGGGCGGGGCGTTCTTCCGGCATGAGATGGCGCAGACGATTGAGCGCGGTTTCCAGGCCGATCAGTTCTTCGAGATCCTTGCGTATCTCTTGCGGCTGTTCGAAGGCAAGCCCCTGCCACGCGGACTGCAGTGCGTCTGCGGCCGCCGCTTGATCGTTCTGTCCGGCGCGGGCCAGCGCACTCAGCAGCGCCAACAATTCTTCGGCGCACTGGAACAGGCCAAACTTGAACTGCACCGGTGTCGCGCCCAGCACGTTGCGCTCGACGACGCGCAGCAGCGTCCACTCAAGCAGTTCGGTTTCGTTGTCAGCTTCAATCAGCGCAATCAGGTTGGCATCGACCCTGGCGAAACTTTTGCCGAGCAGTTGCAGGCTCGGCGTTGCCAGATCGAGCAACGGCAAACGCAACCCGGGCTGCAGCGATAACAGCGGATTTTGCAGTAGCTCCAGTTGCTCGAACACTGCATCGTCGACGGTCCCTCTCAGTGTGTCGAGCTGCAGGCCCAGCACAGGCGCCGAGCGGGACAACAACAACCCGTAGACGATCGCTTGGGCGCCGTCGATGCTGCGCGCGGCCTCTCTGAGAACCTGCGGAATATCGCCGAGAACACGGCGCGCCTCAATCAAGTGTTCTGCCTGCGGAGCGCCGATTGCCGCAACGGACGCCTGTGCTGCACTCAAATCGTAAAACACTGCCATGGCGGCAGCCGGGACACCGCCAAAGGCATCCGAAATCGGCAGGTCGGGTTTGGCCTGCGGCTCCACGGCAGGTGCGGCGATTTTCACGAAGCTGCCATCCCAGTGCGCATCGACCCGGCGGATCCGCTCGCTCAAATCCGGATGCGAGGCCATCAGGTCGAACGAAGACGTGCCCGAACCGAAATACAGATGGCTGAACTCGGCAGCACGCGCGGCATTGAGTGTTGCGCCCAGTTCATAGCCTCCGATCTTCTTCAGTGCACCGGCAATGCTTTGCGGGTTGCGCGTGTATTGCACAGCTGTCGCGTCAGCGAGGAATTCGCGTTGCCGCCCGATCGCTGCCTTGATCAGATTGCCGAAATACGACCCTGCAAATCCCGCAACACACAGGACAAAACCGACCAGCGCGGTGAACGCGACAAACTTGTTGCGGCGCGCAGCTTCTTTGCCCACCGCTTCGGTGCCACGCAGGATGTAGCTTCCAGTCAGACCCAGGACGAGGATGCCGTGGACGATAGCGATCAACCGGGTGTTGAGGCGCATGTCACCGTTGTAGATATGGCTGAACTCATGGGCGATGACCCCTTGCAGTTCTTCGCGCGTGAGCAGATTGATCGCGCCCTGAGTCACGCCGATTACCGCGTTTTGCGGCGTCATGCCAGCGGCAAAGGCGTTGATGCCCAGCTCCGGCAACAGATAGACGGGAGGGACGGCCGTGCCAGAGGCGATGGCCATTTCTTCCACCACGTTGAGCAGGCGCTGCTCTTCCAGGGTCTGCGCGTTATGGTTGATCAGCCGGCCGTTGAGGCCACGGGCAATGACTTTGCCGCCGGCGGACAACTCGGAATGTTTCGCCGTACTGCCCAGCAGCACGACGCTGATCACCACCGCTGACACATATCCGATCAGCTCCCAGCTCATCTCCAGATCGAAGAGAACATTGCCGTCGCCGTCTTCCACTGGAATGGTCATCAGCACGCAGGAAACGGCAATCAAGCTCAGAACGGCCAATGCCATCAGAACGATAAGCAGCAGGGTTCGGCGCTTGGCCTGGCGCTGTTGTTGGAAAAAATTCATGGTGCCATCCGTTGGCTGGGGTCAGAACGAAACCTGTGGTGCTTGCTGAATCGCGGCGCTGTCGGCGAACGTCAGCACCGAGGCGTCGGCAGCATGGCCGAACAGCGGGGCGAACAGCGCAGCCGGGAAACTCTGCTTGAGAGTGTTGTAGCTCATCACTGCATCGTTGTAAGCCTGCCGCGCAAAACTGACTTTGTTCTCGGTACTGCTCAGCTCTTCGCTCAATTGCTGCATGTTCTGCGAAGCCTTTAGATCCGGATAGGCTTCGACCGTCACGTTCAACCGGCCCATCGCATTGCTCAGCACGCTGTCCGCCTGGCCGAGCTGGACGATGTTCTGCGCATTGCCCGGCTGCGCCTGAGCGGCCTGCAGGCCTGCGACCGCGTTGTTGCGCGCGGCAATCACCGCTTCCAGCGTCTCGCGCTCATGGGCCATGTAGCCTTTGGCGGTTGCCACCAGATTGGGGATCAGGTCGTAGCGACGCTTGAGCTGTACTTCGAGTTGCGCAAACGCATTCTTGATTTGATTGCGGCGGGCAACGAGGCTGTTGAAAAGCTGGATGGCGTAGAGGGCGAGGAGGCCGGCAACGACCAAAAGGATGATGAGTGTGCTGTTCACGGTGATGTCCTTATTCACACGGTAGAAAGGGGCGCGGCATATTAGCGCAAATCCAGCGTGAATGTGGCAGCGTGCCAGCTCCCGGCAAAGGGCGGAGATTCGGCGACGATTTGTCCGCCGGCCGCAGTGAAAAAACAAGGAATGTTTCCCGCGCCGCGCAGTCGGAGTTCAGGTACTACCCATCTGAAAGAGGTTCACCGATGAACAGCAAAACCCTAATCGCCAGCCTGGCCCTTGTTGCGGGCATTGCCGGAATCACACCCATTGTTCAAGCGGCGCAAACCTCCAGCGAACCCGCCGTGCAATCGCCGACCAGCGACCGCCAGTTGAAGGTCAACGACCGCGCGCCGGAAATGTACCAGCGCAAAGACAAGGCTCTGGAGAACTGGAAAGCCAAAGGTCTGAAAGCGCCTATCGACCAGGCGCAGTGGGTGCAGATCAATGACCAGTACGTGATGGTGATGATCACCAACGGCACGATTGTCGAGATGCAGCCGGTCGAGAAATAGCTTGACCGCGGGGGAGAGCGTTTACAGAAGCTCTCCCTTGTCCCACAGAC
>JARDZH010000432.1 GCA_029240955.1 Pseudomonas sp.
CTGTTTGGCGGGCTCATTGCCGAGCCGTTCATGGCAACCAAAGCCATCTCCCATCCGCTGCTCGACGACGCCAGCGCCCAGCCTGCAGGTTGGTCGGATGAGTTCCATCATCAGGTCAAAGACGCCGTACTGAGTGGGTACACGGTGTTCAGCCATGCCGATGCGCTGAAAGCCGGCAAGCAGCTGCTGCATGCCGGCCCCATTCGCATCAAGCCGGTGCTGGCCACGGCTGGGCGTGGGCAGATCGAGGTGACGTCCGAGACGGAACTGGCCGAGGCCATCAAGGCTCAGGACATCAAGGATGTCGAGCAATGGGGCTTGGTGCTCGAAGAGAACTTGCAGCAGGTCGTGACTTACAGCGTGGGTCAGGTGCGCATTGCAGGGATGGTCGCCAGCTATCACGGCACGCAAAGCCTGACGCGCGACAATCAGGGCGAGAACGTCTACGGCGGATCGAGTCTGCGGGTGGTGCGTGGCGGCTTCGACAAGCTGCTGGCGCTTGATCTGGACGACGCGGTACGCCACTCGGTTGAACAAGCCATGGCGTATGACCGGGCAGCCGCAAGCTGCTTTGCAGGCTTCATCGCTTCCCGGCGCAATTACGACATCGCACTGGGCCTCGACGCTCAAGGTCAGACGCGATCTGGCGTGCTTGAGCAGTCATGGCGCATCGGTGGCGCCAGCCCGGCGGAAATCGAGGCGCTGCTCGCCTTCAGCGAAGCGCCGACACTCCAGCGGATAGACGCTTCGACGCATGAGGTTTATGGCGAAACCACACTTCCACGCGGCGCCAACGTTCTGTTCGAAGGCGATGATCCTCAAGTTGGTTTCATGACTAAATACACACAGGTTGAGCCCTATGAGCGTACGTAGCGAAAGCATTGAGATTGCCGTCGACAGCCAGTCGATTTCCGGCACCATTCTGTCGCCCGGCGAGAAGATCCCCGGCATCCTGTTCGTCCACGGATGGGGCGGCAGTCAGCAGCGCGACCTGGCTCGTGCCAAGAACATCACGGGGCTGGGCTGTGTCTGCCTGACGTTCGATTTGCGCGGTCACGAGCGGACGCACGAACTGCGCGCAACGGTCTCGCGCGAACAGAGCCTGGCCGATCTGCTGGCAGCTTACGATCTTCTGGTCGCGCATCCCAGCGTAGACCCGGAAGCCATTGCGGTGATCGGCAGCAGCTACGGCGGCTACCTGGCGACCATTCTGAGTTCGTTGCGGCCGGTCAAGTGGCTGGCGTTGCGGGTGCCGGCGCTGTATTGGGACGCGGACTGGGACATGCCCAAACAGCAGCTGGATCGGGACAAGCTGGCGCATTACCGCCGCTCTGCCCTCACAGCCGCCGATAATCGTGCGCTGGGGGCATGCAAGGATTTCAGGGGGGATGTGTTGCTGATCGAATCGGAGCAGGACGACTATGTCCCGCATGCCACGCTGATGAGTTACCGAGGCGCATTCGAAAACGCGCATTCGTTGACCTACCGGTTAGTGGACGGCGCCGACCACGCGCTGAGCAGTGATCTCAGCCAGAGCATTTACAGCTCCATGCTGACCAACTGGATCAGCGAGATGGTCATTGGCGCTCGCCTGGTCGACTATCCGCACCATTCCGCCCAGTATTCCTGAGCCGACCGTCAATACTTGGTGCCCTGCTTCTCCGGTTCAGCGGGACGGGGCACATGACGCGGACCCGCCACGATCAACGCCAGCACACCCAGAATCGGCACAGCCACGATCACGATCATCCACATGAGTTTGTCGTTGGACGCGGTCACGGTTTTACGCACACGCATGATCGCCCACAGATCCGAGAGGATTACCAATGCGGTAATCAGCGTGAACACCCACAGATGGCCTTCCGATATCCAAGTCATTTGAAATCTCCTGCACATTAACTGGGACGACCAGACCGGCCGCCCTTGAAATAGAAGAGGCGTTCAAGGGCCTGAAAGTTCAGAGAAGTAGGAAAAATCAAATGCTTTTCGGGCTTGGCGCAGCCGCTGGTCCGCCATCGGCGCAGCACCACGAAACCATTGCTGCAGGGCGCGTCCAAGCGCTTAGGAGGCTCGCAAGGATTACGCAGGCCATGAGCTGACCGAAGAGGGATTTCTGATGAGCGCATCCATTGTCAAACTGTTCACTCAGCCTAAACAGGCCTGGCGAGATATACGCGCTCAGGAAGACGAGTCGCCACGCCAGTACTTGCCACATCTGGTGTTGCTGGCACTGATCCCGGTGGTTTGTCTGTTCATCGGGACGACTCAGGTCGGCTGGAGCCTTGCGCAAGGGGAGCGTGTCTGGCTCAGCACCAAGAGTGCCTTGCAACTCTGCGCGCTGCTGTACATCGCGACGTTGGTTGGCGTGGTGGTAATGGGGCTGTTCATTCGCTGGATGTCGCGCACGTTCTCGGCACGTCCGACGTTTAATCAGTGCATCGGTTTTGCGACGTACGTCAGCACACCGTTTTACCTGGCGGGCATTGCCGGCTTGTACCCGAGCCGGTGGCTGGCAATTGTGGTGCTGCTGCTCGCGTCCGGTTATTCGAGCTTGCTGTTGTTCGTGGGGATCGGAACCTTCATGCGCCTGCCGGAAGGCAAGGCACCGCTGTATGCAGCGGCTGTGTGGGGTGTAGGGCTTCTGGTGTTGGTGACCATTCTCGTGTCGACCATACTGCTCTGGTACAACGGCCTGACGCCAGAGTATGTGCGGCATGTGCTGGGCGAGATACCGGAATAACGACCTGAGCTTGCCCGCGACGGTCGTTACGCGGAGGGTCAGACAGACCGCGTCGCGATCGTCGCGGGCAAGCGCGCTCCTACACGTGGCATGCCTGACGCGCATGTGTTGGGTGAGATACCGGAATAACGGCATGAACGTGTAGGAGCGACCTTGGTCGCGAACGCCATCACGCGGAGGGTCGGGCAGACCGCGTTGCGGCTGTAGCGGGCAGGCGCGCTCCTGCAGGAGAGAAGCGCGCGCGTCCGAAGATGGCGTATCAGGTAATCGGTGCGGGGTTGAACAGAGTAATGTCGTTGTGCAGACGATAATGCTCGGTCCAGGTTTTCTTCTTGCCGCTGGCCACGTCCAGATAGAAGTGGAACAGCTCCCAACCCAGATCCTCAATGCTGGCGCGGCCCGTTGCGATCCGGCCGGCATCGATGTCGATCAGGTCAGGCCAGCGCTGGGCCAGTTCGGTCCGCGTCGACACCTTGACCACCGGCGACATCGCCAGACCGTATGGCGTGCCGCGTCCGGTGGTGAACACATGCAGGTTCATACCGGCTGCCAGCTGCAACGTGCCGCATACAAAGTCACTGGCCGGCGTTGCGCAGAAGATCAGTCCCTTGCCCTGTACACGTTCGCCTGGGCCAAGCACGCCATTGATGGCGCTGCTGCCGGACTTGACGATAGAGCCCAGGGACTTCTCGACAATGTTCGACAGACCGCCCTTCTTGTTGCCCGGCGTGGTGTTGGCGCTGCGATCCGCTTCGCCTTTGGCGAGGTAGCGGTCGTACCAG
>JARDZH010000433.1 GCA_029240955.1 Pseudomonas sp.
GTTCCTGACCTGCGGCATTCGTCAGCGCGACGACGTTCGCCAGATGCAGAAGTACAAGCCGGACTGGAAAGCGGTCAAGCCGCGCTATTGAGCGCGGCCTGGGACTGACTTGAAGGTCTATGGGTCTTCAAGGGCTTCTCGCCACCAAGGTGGCTCCTACGCCAGCATGCGCCGGACCGGCTGCACCGATATTGCGTCCTGCCCTGTCGCGAGCTGGCGCTCCCTCCCACAGAGATCGTGGTGCACAGGCTTTACTTCGTCGCCTTGAGAACGCGACCATTGTGGGAGGGAGCGAAGCTCGCGACGCAGACGGCGCGGGGTGTCAGGTCATTCGCTTTGGTGCCGCCGCGCGCCCCATCGCGAGCAAAGCATCCTGCGGATGAAATCCGTGTGGGGGCCACCTTGGTGGCGATGAGGCCGGTACGGCCTCCAAAAACGGCGATCCGCGTCTGTGGCTAGGCTTACCCTCAGGGTTCCAGCCGCCTGTGTCAGCGCGCGTGCTTTCCTAGTGCCCGTTATATGGCTACAGTTGCGAGCAATCGAATTCGTTTTCTGTCCGCGCTGACTGGTGGCACAAGGAATTGTCTATGCCCGGAGCGACCACTCGGTCTGCTGGCATCCCCCACGCCATGGCTGAACGCCTGGCTGTGATGTTCATTGCATTGGTGATTACCGCCATCGTGGCCCTCGGCGTCTGGCAGGGGTGGGCCAGCTACTGGCGTCACATACACGAAGGTGAAACCGGGACCGCGAACCTCACGCGGTCAGCGGCCCAGCATGCCGACGACGCGGTCAAGGAACTGGATGCGTTTTCCGCCAGCATGGTGGAAAGGGTCGAATGGTACGGGCTGAACAATCTGGACAAGGAGCGCCTGCGCAAACTGTTCAAGGCACAAGGCAGCATCATGCGCCAGATTCACGGCGTGTTCGTCTACGACCGGGACGGCAATTGGCTGGTCACCGACAAGGACAATCTGCCGGCCAACGCCAATAACGCCGACCGCGAATACTTCGCTTACCATCGGGAAAATCCGGGCGACCGCGCGACCCACATCGGCCCGGTGGTCAAGAGCCGCACAACCGGCGATCTGGTGATCCCGCTGTCCCGGCGTCTCGACAACCCGGACGGCAGCTTTGCCGGTGTGCTCCTGGTGACGTTGTACCTGGATTATTTCAACCGCTTCTATGCAGGCTTCAAGATCGACGAGCAGGGGATTTTCGTCGTTGCGCTGAGCAACGGGACAATCCTGACGCGTCGGCCCTTCGAAGAGAAAGTCGTCGGCACCAGCCTCGCCAACGGCACGGTTTACACCCAATACCTGCCCCGGGCGCCGTCCGGCACGGTGCACATCACCTCCATCGTCGACAACGTCGAGCGCATCAACAGCTATCAGTTGCTCGAACACTACCCCTTGCTGATCCAGACCGGCATGTCGCGTCGCGACATCCTCAGGCCGTGGCTGGCGGAAATCTACCGGATCGCCACGCTGCTCGGCGTTCTGATCCTGGCCGTGACGGGGTTCGGCATTGCACTGGTGCGTCAGATCCGCTCCAGCGCGGTGATCGACACGGAGCTTCGCCAGGCGCACGTTGCGCTGGAAAAAATGGTCATGGAAGACGGGCTGACGGGGCTTGCCAACCGGCGTCATCTGGACATCGTACTGCCGCTGGAAATCAGCCGCGCGCGGCGTCTGAACGTGCCGCTCGGCGTGCTGATGATCGATATCGACCATTTCAAACGCTACAACGATCTGTACGGACATCTGGAAGGTGACGGCTGTATTCGCGCCGTCGCGCAAGTGATCAAGCATGCCGTGGGTCGCAGCGGCGACGTTGCGGCGCGCTACGGTGGTGAGGAATTCACGGTCGTATTGCCCGGCACCGACGAGCTGGGAACCTTTCGTGTGGCGCAGGCGATTGCCGAAGGGGTCAGAGCCCTGGGTGTCCGGCATGACGGCAACGAGCCTGGCGTCGTGACCGTCAGCATCGGCGCACACACCCAATTGCCCAAGGCGCTGGAGCTTGCGCCAGAGTCCCTGATCAAGGCCGCCGATGAGGCGCTGTACCTGGCCAAACAGAACGGCCGCGATCGTATCCACCCCGATCTTTGCATCATCTGAACAGTGAGCGGCCGCTGATTTATCCGCCTGATATCCGCTTGCGGCTCATTCAGCTGTTGACCTGTTTAACTGTTTGGTACATTTTGCTCCTACGCGGCGCTCGAACGCCGTGGAAAACAATAAGAACAATGGAGGTCTTCCTCATGCGGCATGCTGTGCACGCTCTTCCGACTTCTCGAACAGGCCCGTGGCGTTGTCCGCCCACGGCGCATCCGTCGCTCGCAGAAATCCCCCGATTCCGACGTCGCCCGTAGCGGCACGTCTACCGACATCGTCGGCGCATGGCCTGTGGGCGCGCGCTTGCGAACCTGTGCGTCCGGCTTCCGGACACTGCGAGGTTTCGATCATGAAAAGAATGGTTGACCTGTATTTCCAGCTGCTCAAGGTGCTGATCGTGCTGTGCATGGTCGCAATGGTGGTGCTGGTGTTCGGCAACGTGGTGCTGCGGTACGCGTTCAATTCGGGCATCAGCGTGTCCGAAGAGCTGTCGCGCTGGTTCTTCGTCTGGATGATTTTCCTGGGGGCTTTGGTTGCCATGCGCGAGCGCGGACACCTCGGCCTTGATTCGCTGGTCAAGCGTTTGCCACCGGTGGGCAAACGGATCTGCCTGGCGCTGGGGCACCTGTTAATGCTCTACATCTGCTGGCTGATCTTCAGCGGCAGCTGGCAGCAAGCGGTGATCAACCTGCATGTGGTCGCGCCTGCCTCGGGCCTCTCGATGGCGGTGTTCTACGGTGCCGGGCTGGTGTTTGGCGCAGGCGCCGCAGCGACGCTGATCTACGAGCTGTATCTGCTGCTGCGCGGCAAACTGGGCGAGGACGAACTGGTGATGGTCAAGGACAGCGATGTTCCGGATGCCATCGAATCGCAAATCGGCACGCAGCGAGACCGCTCATGACTCTGCTGATCTTTCTCGGCTCCCTGACCGGGGCGATGGCGATCGGCATGCCGATCGCGTTCGCGCTGCTTGTGGTGAGCGTTGCGTTGATGCTGCATCTGGATCTGTTCGACGCACAGATCATTGCCCAAAACCTGCTCAATGGCGCCGACAGCTTTCCTCTGATGGCCGTGCCGTTCTTCATGCTGGCAGGGGAGATCATGAACGCTGGCGGACTGTCCAGACGCATCGTCAACATCGCCATGGCGCTGGTGGGCCACAAGCGCGGCGGTCTGGGCTATGTGGCGATCATCGCGTCCTGCCTGCTGGCGTCGCTGTCCGGTTCGGCGGTCGCCGACGCTGCGGCGCTGGCGGCGCTGCTGGTGCCGATGATGATCCACGCTGGCCACAACCGCGCCCGCTCGGCGGGGCTGATCGCGGCAGGCGGCATCATTGCGCCGATCATTCCGCCCAGCATCGGCTTCATCGTGTTTGGCGTAGCGTCCGGCGTGTCGATCTC
>JARDZH010000434.1 GCA_029240955.1 Pseudomonas sp.
AGACCGCGTTTTTCTCATGCAGCAGCACATCGAAGCGCAGCAGGCTGCCAGCCCAGTCGGTTCCGGTCAGCTCAGTCGAGTTGCCGGCGATGTAGCGTTTGAGGATGTCCAGCGGCGTAAGGCCTGCCAGCAGGTCGTTGATGACGGCGGGGTAAGCGGCGACGAACCCGAGCAGGAACCCTGGAATCGTCAGCCAGACCCGGCTGCGATACTGAATCAACAACTGCACGTACAGCGGCGCGAGCACGACAAAGGTCAACGGATCGATCGAAGCCGCCAGACCTGTCAGCAAACCGGTGAAGACCAGCAAGCGGGTTGCGCTCAACCGCGCGCTCCATCCGCAGTAGAGCCAGTATGCATACAGCACCAGCAAGGTATGCAGCAGATAGATTTCCGCTTTGGTCGAGACCCAGAACACCGCATGCGACAGCACGGTCGCCGCCGCTGCAAGAAGCGCCTGACGCGGGGTCGCGCCGACGCTTGCGGCCAGACGCACGATGAGCCATGCAAGCGGAATCAGCAGCAGCGAATTGAGCAGGCTCAATACCCGTGAGCCAAACGGCGTCTGAATCAGCGTGCTCAGTAGCTGGTAAAGCGGGTAGTCCAGAGGCCCCAGAGACTCGCTGAAAAACTGCCCGCGCGCGGCGTTCGCCAGCAGCGCACCGTTATCCAGCCACTGGATCGGCCCGCTGGACGCGATGAAGCTCAGCAAAATGGCTGCGGTCAGTATTACCAGGGGAATCAGAGTGGGGGAGTGACGGCCAGTGTCCGGGCTCATTGCGCTTTCCTTGTCTGCGCCAGCGTGTCTGCGCAGGCGGTCTATGAGCGAGCTGATGGGAGACGGGTGAACGAGCGACGGCCGGCTGAGCGTTCGATGGGTGTACACATTCTGGAACGAAAACGGACATCCGCCTCTTGAATAAAAACTAATCGGGCGCGGAAGGACGCCAGTGCGCTGGCGTCAGGATTCGCGACTCCGTCAACGGTGGCGATGCGGGATGTCTACCAGAGCGGGCTTGCCCTGCGTTGATGTGCGGTCATAATGACGCGCGTTCACGATCTCGCACGGGAGTCACGATGACCCATCCGCTGTTGCTGGAGCTGGTTCCGCTGGTCGCCGACCTGTCCCGCGAACTGCCTGACGAAGAGCGTTACCGCAGGCTGCTGGACTCGTTGCGCCACCTGCTGCCCTGTGATGCGGCAGCGTTGCTGAAGCTTGAAGACGACGTGCTGGTACCGCTCGCCGTCGACGGCTTGAGCGCTGACACGCTGGGCCGCCGCTTTCGGGTTCAGGAACACCCGCGCTTGAAGATTCTGCTGGAAAGCAGCGAGCCGGTGCGCTTTTCCGCCGACTGCGACTTGCCCGACCCTTACGACGGTCTGGTGGAAGGGCACGGCCATCTGGAAGTGCACGACTGTCTGGGCTGCGTATTGCGGGTCCAGGACCGGCCGTGGGGCCTGATCACTCTGGACGCCCTCGACCCGTCCAGCTTTGGCAGCGTCGACCTGGGCAATCTGCAGGCGTTTGCCAGCCTTGCAGCGGCCACGGTCATGGCCAGCGAGCGCATGCAACAGCTGGCCAGAAGCTTCGAGGACCAGCGCCAATTGGCGGAAGTCTACAAACGCGCCGCGGGCGATCGGGCGCCGCGCGAGTTGATCGGCCAGAGCCCGGTGCACAAGCGGTTGTTGCAGGAAATCGATCTGGTCGGCAACAGCCCGCTGACGGTGCTGGTCACCGGCGAAACCGGTGTCGGCAAGGAGCTGGTCGCCGAGTCTATCCACTTGCATTCGCCCCGCGCCCACAAGCCGCTGATCAGCCTCAATTGCGCGGCCCTGCCGGAAACCCTGGTGGAGAGCGAACTGTTCGGTCATGTGAAAGGTGCGTTTTCCGGTGCGGTGAACGGCCGTAGCGGCAAGTTCGAGCTGGCGGACGACGGCACGCTGTTTCTCGATGAGGTGGGCGAATTGCCGCTGCCGGTGCAGTCCAAATTGTTGCGCGTCCTGCAGAGCGGCCAGTTGCAACGGGTGGGCTCGGATCAGGAGCATCGCGTCGACGTGCGCATCATCGCAGCGACCAACCGCGACCTGGCTGACGAGGTGCGCGCCGGTCGGTTTCGCGCCGATCTTTACCACCGCTTGAGCGTGTATCCGCTGCACGTGCCGCCGCTGCGTGAGCGGGGCCGCGACGTGCTGTTGCTGGCTGGCTACTTTCTGGAAGAAAACCGTCTGCGCATGGGCTTGCGCAGCCTGCGTCTGAACAGCGAGGCGCAGAAGCTGCTGATCAGCCATGACTGGCCAGGCAACGTGCGCGAACTGGAGCATCTGATCAGTCGCGCCGTACTCAAGGCGATGGCGGCCCAGCCGCAACGGCCGCGCATTCTCACCATCGAGCCGCAGGCGCTGGGGCTCGATGCAGCTCCGATGGTCACCGTTCCGGCTGCCGACCGTGCCCTCGCGCCGGCGCTGCAAGTGGGCGAAGGACTCAAAGAGGCGGTCGACGGATTTCAGAAAACCCTGATCATCGAGGCGCTGGCGCAACATCACGGCAAATGGAGCGAGGCGGCCAGGGTGCTCGGCGTGGACCGGGCTAACCTCAACCGATTGGCGAAGCGGCTGGGCATCCGCTGAACTCGGTTGCAGCCACGGTACTCTCAAGCTGACAACCGCAGCGGCAGGAGAGGCCGGCCATGACGTCGATTCAGCCCGTTCAGCAGGGCGCCGTGTTCGAAACCGATCTGCCGTCGCGCCTTGACCGTCTGCCGTGGGGGCGCTTTCACACGCTCCTGGTCGTTGCGCTGGGCATCACCTGGCTGCTCGACGGGCTTGAAGTCACCTTGGCAGGATCGGTCGCCGGCGCGTTGAAAAGCAGCCCGGTGCTCAATCTGAGCAACAGTGAAATCGGCCTCGCGGGCGCTGTGTATATCGCCGGTGCGGTGTTGGGCGCTTTACTGTTCGGCTGGCTGACCGACCGCTGGGGCCGGCGCAAGCTGTTCTTCATTACGCTGTTGCTCTATGTCGGCGCTACAGCGGCCACAGCGTTTTCCTTCAACGTCTGGAGCTTCATGCTGTTCCGGTTTCTGACCGGCATGGGCATTGGCGGCGAATACACGGCAATCAACTCGACCATTCAGGAGTTCACCCCCGCGCGCTACCGCGGCTGGGTCGACCTGAGCATCAATGGCACGTTCTGGCTCGGCGCAGCGCTGGGTGCGGGCGGGTCGATCGTGTTGCTCGATCCGCAGTGGGTCGGTGGCGAGTTGGGGTGGCGGCTGTGCTTCGGCATCGGCGCGGTGCTCGGCCTGTTCATTTTGTTGATGCGTCTGTGGTTGCCGGAAAGCCCGCGCTGGCTGCTGATTCACGGTCGAACCGAGGAGGCCACGCGCATTGTCGAAGGCATCGAAGCAGACCTGCGCCGTCGCGGTCATCAACTGTCTGCGCCGGACAGCAAACCGCTGCGCCTGCACGCCCGGGATCACACGCCGTTGGCCGAGATATTCCAG
>JARDZH010000435.1 GCA_029240955.1 Pseudomonas sp.
CAACGCCGAAGTTCGCAGCAAGGAAGAGGGCAAGAAGGTTGGCGAGTCCCTGCGTGAAGTCGAGCCTGACGATCTGGTCAAGTTCGGTCTGATCCCGGAGTTCGTAGGCCGCCTGCCGGTATTGGCGACGCTGGACGAACTCGATGAGGCTGCGTTGATGCAGATCCTCACCGAGCCCAAGAACGCGCTCACCAAGCAGTACGCCAAGTTGTTCGAAATGGAAGGCGTGGATCTGGAATTCCGCACCGATGCGCTGAAATCGGTTGCCCGTCGCGCGCTTGAGCGCAAGACCGGCGCCCGTGGCCTGCGCTCCATCCTCGAAGGCGTGTTGCTCGACACCATGTATGAAATCCCGTCGCAGTCTGACGTGAGCAAAGTGGTGATCGACGAAAGCGTGATCGAAGGCACGTCCAAGCCGCTGTTGATCTACGAAAACAGCGAGCCGCCTGCCAAGGTCGCTCCCGACGCATAACCGGCTCTGCCGGATGAGCGTGCAGGAGAATCAGAAGGGGGCCTTAGGGCCCCTTTTTGCATTTCAGAGCGCGACGTGAATCGCTTAAACACTACGGTTGTTCAAGAGACGGGGCGTCAAGGCTTGTTTTTTTTGAAAGCTACCCCCATCTTGGCTCCATGCTTATTCCATCTGTTCACGGCCGATTGGCCGCCGTCGAGGCGAAATCATGAAGACCACCATTGAATTGCCTCTTTTGCCATTGCGTGATGTCGTGGTTTATCCGCACATGGTTATCCCGCTGTTCGTGGGGCGCGAGAAGTCTATCGAAGCCCTGGAGGCGGCGATGACGGGTGACAAACAGATCCTGTTGCTCGCGCAGAGAAACCCTGCTGACGATGATCCGGGCGAGAAGGCCCTGTACAGCGTCGGTACCGTTGCAACCGTTCTGCAGCTGCTCAAGTTGCCCGATGGCACCGTCAAGGTGCTGGTCGAGGGCGAGCAGCGTGGCTCGGTCGAACGCTTTATCGAGGTTGACGGTCATTACCGCGCCGAAGTGGCGCTAATCGATGAAGTCGACGCGCCGGACCGTGAGTCCGAGGTATTCGTGCGCAGCCTGCTGGCGCAATTCGAGCAGTACGTCCAGCTGGGCAAGAAAGTGCCTGCCGAGGTTCTGTCCTCCCTCAACAGCATCGATGAGCCGGGTCGTCTGGTCGACACCATGGCCGCGCACATGGCACTGAAAATCGAGCAGAAGCAGGACATCCTCGAAATCATCGATCTGTCGGCCCGTGTCGAGCACGTGCTGGCGCTGCTGGACGCCGAAATCGACCTGCTGCAGGTCGAGAAGCGCATCCGTGGCCGGGTCAAGAAGCAAATGGAGCGTAGCCAGCGCGAGTACTACCTGAATGAGCAGATGAAGGCCATTCAGAAAGAGCTCGGTGACGGCGACGAAGGCCATAACGAAGTCGAAGAGCTGAAAAAGCGGATCGACGCTGCCGGTCTTCCCAAGGACGCGCTGGCCAAGGCCACTGCAGAGCTGAACAAGCTCAAGCAGATGTCGCCGATGTCCGCAGAAGCCACCGTGGTCCGTTCCTATATCGACTGGCTGGTTCAGGTGCCGTGGAAAGCGCAGAGCAAAGTGCGTCTGGACCTGGCGCGTGCCGAAGCGATTCTGGATGCCGACCATTACGGTCTGGAAGAGGTCAAGGAACGCATCCTTGAATACCTCGCTGTGCAAAAGCGGGTGAAGAAGATTCGCGGGCCTGTGTTGTGCCTGGTCGGCCCGCCTGGCGTCGGCAAGACGTCCCTGGCTGAATCGATCGCCAATGCCACCAACCGCAAATTCGTGCGCATGGCGCTCGGCGGCGTACGTGACGAGGCTGAGATTCGCGGCCATCGCCGGACCTACATTGGTTCGATGCCGGGAAGATTGATACAAAAGATGACCAAAGTGGGTGTTCGCAACCCGCTGTTCCTGCTCGATGAAATCGACAAAATGGGCAGCGACATGCGTGGCGATCCGGCTTCGGCGTTGCTCGAAGTGCTGGACCCGGAACAGAACCACAACTTCAACGACCACTATCTGGAAGTCGATTACGACTTGTCGGACGTGATGTTCCTGTGCACGTCCAACTCGATGAATATTCCTCCAGCGTTGCTGGATCGTATGGAAGTCATTCGTCTGCCTGGCTACACAGAAGACGAAAAGATCAACATCGCCATCAAATATCTCTCGCCCAAGCAGATTCAGGCCAACGGTTTGAAGAAAGGCGAGATCGAGTTCGAAGACGAGGCGATCCGCGACATCATCCGTTATTACACGCGTGAAGCGGGCGTCCGTGGGCTGGAACGTCAGATCGCCAAGGTCTGCCGCAAGGCCGTCAAAGAACACGCGATGGAAAAACGTTTTGCAATTCGTGTCACGGCAGACATGCTTGAACACTTCCTGGGCGTGCGTAAATTCCGCTACGGACTGGCCGAGCAGCAGGATCAGATCGGTCAGGTGACAGGTCTCGCCTGGACTCAGGTCGGTGGCGAATTGCTGACTATCGAAGCGGCCGTGGTTCCCGGCAAGGGCAACCTGATCAAGACCGGTTCGCTGGGTGACGTCATGGTCGAATCGATCACCGCCGCTCAGACCGTGGTCCGCAGCCGTGCCAAGAGCCTGGGCATAGGCCCGGATTTCCACGAGAAACGCGACACGCACATCCACATGCCCGAAGGTGCGACACCCAAGGACGGTCCGAGCGCAGGCGTCGGCATGTGCACGGCACTGGTCTCGGCACTGACCCAGATTCCGGTACGTGCGGACGTAGCAATGACAGGCGAGATTACCCTTCGCGGTCAGGTGCTGGCGATTGGTGGTCTGAAGGAAAAACTTCTGGCTGCGCACCGTGGGGGTATCAAGACGGTGATCATTCCGGAAGAAAACGTGCGTGATTTGAAGGAAATTCCCGACAATATCAAGCAGGATCTTGAGATCAAGCCCGTTAAATGGATTGACGAAGTCCTGCAAATTGCGCTGCAATACGCGCCGGAGCCCTTGCCGGATACGGCTCCCGATATGGTTGCGAAGGATGAGAAACGCGAGTCTGACTCTAAGGAAAGAATTAGCACGCATTAAGTCTGAGTGAGGCTTCCTTGACAGCTTTTTAGAGCCCTTGTTATAAAGCGGCTCTTTCGAGCAAGTACCGGTCAGCCTCCCAGCGCTCGTTTTGCTTAACACCTAAAACTTAGAAACATACTCAATATAGAGATAAGGGGACTTAGAGTGAACAAGTCGGAACTGATTGATGCTATCGCTGCATCTGCTGATATCCCGAAAGCTGCTGCTGGCCGCGCGCTGGACGCAGTGATCGAATCCGTCACTGGCGCTCTGAAGGCTGGCGACTCTGTTGTATTGGTTGGCTTTGGTACGTTCTCCGTTACTGACCGTCCTGCTCGCATTGGTCGCAATCCTCAGACTGGCAAGACGCTGGAAATCG
>JARDZH010000436.1 GCA_029240955.1 Pseudomonas sp.
TCCTGATGCAGCAGCGGCTCTTGATGCATGTCCAGAATCAGCAGTTCGTCGTTGCGCACACCCTTGATCCAGCCGACGAAACCCTGCTCATCGATGATGAACTCGTTCATGTGGACAGCAGGCAGCATCTCGGCAAGTTGCACACGGTGCCACGTCCGGCCGTGATCCTGGCGGGTTTCGACCTTGCTGACGCGATCCCAGAATGAACCCGCCACTTCGTGATAACCGCGCGAGAGCAGCGACACGTCGTCGACCAACTGGTCGGTGCTGTAATCCTCGGCTTCGATCCCGCAGGCGCGCGCCTTGAGGCGCATGTTGATGTCTTTGGTCACCAGCACCACACGCAGGTCCTTGTTGCGCGCATGCAGGTCGATCAACTGATTGATGATGATGTTGTCGTTGAGGTGTTCGGGCAGCAGGCTGTTGGGTTCTTCGCGCTTGCTCATCAGGATCGACAGATAGCCCTTGAGCACGCCCGTGCCGCGATCGATCGGAACGCCCCTCTCCACTTCTTCGGGAGACGCTTCGCCCAGTGTCTTGTCGATCAGCCTGATCGCCTGGCGACATTCGGCGGCGACTGAGTGTTTGCCGGCCTTGAGTTTGTCCAGTTCCTCCAGAACCGTCATCGGGATGGCGACATGGTGTTCTTCGAAATTCAGCAGTGCGTTTGGATCATGGATCAATACGTTGGTATCGAGCACGTAAAGGATAGGCTGGTTGGTGGAAGGGGTGCGTCCGTGATCATCCATACTCGCTCACCTTTTTAGAAGCCAGGTGACGCAGAACCGCGACAGAGCTGCGCCACGAAAAGGCCGCCGGGGTCTTCCCTTCAGGCAGGGAGGACAATGCTCAAAGTGGGTCTTGAAGGACGCCACCTGTGTTGCAGGTTTCGGCGGTCTGTCTTCGTAATACAGCAAAACAGATGACAGGAAAAAGCTCTTTGACAGTTTTTTGAAGTTTATTTCACAGCTTGACGAATAGCGCTTGGCGGCCGTGCGCGGCGCGATTACAGTCAGAAGTCAGCCGCACCCCTTCCCGCCTCCCGCCGCTGCGAAATCACTCCTCCGGAAATTGTCCCGAGCTCTCCACTGGCGCCCGCGGGGCCTGTTCCTCCGGCACCGGCTTCGTCACTTCTTCCACTGATTGCTCAGGCTGCGGCGCAGGCGCCTCTTGCTGAACTTCGGGCGCAACAGCAGGCTCTTCGCTGGCGGGTTGTGCAGGTTCTTCGGCTGGCGCTGCTTCCGCGTCAGGTGCCGGTTCCTCTATCAATTCTTCAGGTGCAGGTTCCGGCTCGGGCGCTGGCTCTTCGTACAGATTGCGGCAGTCATCCCATACCAGCTCGCTCTGCCATGTGTTGGCCAGCAGCAACGGCAGCGCCGATTGCGCCTTGTTGGTCACGTCATGGAACACAACCGTGCCGCGCCGCCACAGGAGCATGAGCGTCAGTACGCGGTCGCTGATCTGCTCGGACGTCAGCCTCGGGTTGTCGTCTTTGGCGTCGATATTCCACAGCGAGACCCGCAAATTGTTCGCCCGGAAAAAATCACCGCTGTCCGCACGGCGGTGCCCGTACGGTGGACGAAATAGCGGCACGAAGTTATCCGGCAGCGTGCGCTCGACGAGGCTCTGCGAGCGCTCCACGGAGTTCTGCCAACCGACCCATTGGCTGTGTGAACGATGCTCCCAGCCCTGGAGGCCGACGCACTGCTGTTTATAAAGCGCCTGCACGCTGCTCGCCGACGCGTTCTGCAGTCGCTCTTCGAGATTTTTGCCCAGCACGAAAAAGGTCGCGGTCATTTTCTGCTGACGCATGAAGTCGGCCAGCCAATCGGTGCCGCCATTAGCGGGGCTCGGGCCGCCTTCGAAGTTGAGCATGAAGGTACGATCCGGCATTTGATCGCCGCTCATCTCGTCGGAGTTATAGCGCTCGATCTCGCTGCTGGTCTGCGGAAACAGCGCGGCCAGGTACAGCAGTTCGGTCAGATACCGGTCATGGAACGTCGAGCTGGGTTGCGCCCAGGCGACATAAAAGGAGTCGCCGGAAACCTTGTATTCCTCGGCGCGCTGACGCAGCTGCTCCATGTCTTCGACCAGCACGCAGAAGTTGGCATCTTCCCCGCAGCTTTTCTGCGCACTCTGGTAGTTCTCCAGCAGGCGCTGCCATAGACGGTTGCGAACCATGTTCAGCGAGGAGACATTTATGAAGCGCAGCCCCAGGCGCCGCTTCAAACCGTCTTCGTCGAGCTGCTCGCTGAGCCACAGCGCATGGGCGAAGGCGAGGATTTCCGCACGCGATGCCACGTCGAACAGCCCGGGTGTCTCCAGGCGCTCGGGCCAGACGCTGCGATCCATGGTCGCGATGACCGGTGGCGCTGCCTGTGCGCCCACTGCCAAGAGACCCGCGCACACTGCTAGAACGATCCGCAACCCCACAGCCCACCCCTTCACTATCCACCACGCCAAGCCCGGCACTATAGCCGATCTGCATCTCAGGACCCGCCTTCGACGCGCGACTATCGTCGCCATAGCTGGAGTCAGGCGCCACCAGCCCCTAGAATCCCCCCTCGATTACAGGAGACGACCTTATGCTGATGGTGATTTCCCCGGCGAAAACCCTCGACTTCGAGACGCCGCCAACCACCGCGCGCTACACACAGCCGCAATACCTGGATCACTCCCAAGAGTTGATAACCCAGCTTCGCGAGCTGACGCCCGCGCAGATCAGCGAACTCATGCATTTGTCCGACAAACTTGCGGGCTTGAACGCTGCACGTTTCGGCAGCTGGACCCCAGCGTTCACCCTAGAAAACGCCAAGCAGGCGCTGCTGGCATTCAAAGGTGATGTCTACACCGGCCTGCAGGCGGAAACCCTCAGTGAAGTGCAGCTGAGCTACGCGCAGGACCATCTGCGCATGCTGTCGGGACTCTACGGGCTGTTGCGGCCATTGGACCTGATGCAGCCTTACCGCCTGGAAATGGGCACTCGCCTGCCCAACGCACGCGGCAAGGACCTTTACGCATTCTGGGGCACGCGCATCAGCGAGTGGCTGAACGAGGCGCTGGCGGAACAAGGTGATGACCTGCTCCTGAACCTCGCGTCGACTGAATATTTTTCGGCGGTCAAACGTGCCGCGCTCAAGGCTCGAATCATCGACACCGAGTTCAAGGATCTGAAGAACGGCCAGTACAAGATCATCAGTTTCTATGCGAAGAAAGCGCGCGGAATGATGAGCCGGTTTGTGATAACCGAGCGCATTAATAACCCGGACGACCTTAAACAATTCGATGTGCAGGGCTATCGATTCAGCAGTGAGCAATCCACCGGCGACAAGCTCGTTTTTCTGCGCGATACCCCCGAACAGTAGTACTTACCCTCATGCGCGGGTACCCAAAACCCGCGCTTTCATCGTGCAAAACTGCACGAATGCCGTAAACATGACGCCAGTTAAACGTCATAAACTTGACCTCGTGTCCGACAATC
>JARDZH010000437.1 GCA_029240955.1 Pseudomonas sp.
AAGCGTTTGCGGTAGATAAGCAGGTCGTCCAGCTCGCCCGCCAAGGTGCGTCTGACGTAATCGCGCACATAGTCCTGATACGGCTGGCGTTTGAAAATGCGCAGATACAGTTCCTGCTGAAACTGTCGAGCCAGCGGCGACCAGTCGGTGCGTACCGTCTCCAGGCCCTTGTAGATCATCTGCTCCGAGCCATCGGGAAGGGTGATCAACCCCGCGTAACGCTTCTTGCTGCCCTCCTCCGCACCACGCACCGTGGGCATGAGAAAGCGCCGAAAGTGTGTTTCGAACTGCAGCTCCAGCGCACTGTGCAGGCCGTACTCGCTGGCCAGGTGATCGCGCCACCAGTCATTGACCCGGCGTACCAGTGCCTGACCGATGTCCGCCGCCTCCTGCTGGCCATGCGGACGACCGAGCCAGACGAAAGTCGAGTCGGTGTCGCCGTAGATCACGGTATGCCCCTCGGCCTCGATCAGCTCGCGGGTCTTGAGCATGATTTCGTGTCCGCGCATGGTGATCGAAGACGCCAGCCGCGGGTCGAAGAACCGGCAACTGCTGGCGCCCAGCACGCCGTAGAACGCATTCATGATGATCTTCAATGCTTGCGAGAGCGGCGCGTTCCCCTCGCGCTTGGCCGTCTCGCGTCCCTGCCAGACCCGCTCGACAATGGCTGGCAGGCTGTGCCGGGTCCGCGAAAAGCGCGCTCCGCGAAAGCCCGGCACCGACTGGGTCAGATCCGGCTCATGCAGTCCTGCGGTCAAGCCAACCGGGTCGATCAGGAAGGTCCGGATGATCGACGGATAAAGGCTCTTGTAATCGAGCACCAACACCGATTCGTACAGCCCGGGCTGCGAGTCCATCACGAACCCGCCCGGGCTGGCTTCCGGCAGACGCTCACCCTGATTGGGCGCAACGAACCCCTGACGGTGCATCAGCGGAATATACAGATGACAGAACGCGGCGACCGAACCCCCGCTGCGATCGGCCGGCAGACCGGTGACCGTTGCGCGCTCCAGCAGAAAGGTCAGCAGCTCGGTCCTGGCGAAAATCCGCGTGACCAGTTGGCAGTCCTTGATGTTGTAGCGCGCCAGCGCCGGCTTGTCTTCGGCGAACATGCGGTTGATTTCATCCATGCGCTGGTACGGCGTGTCGATAGCCTTGCCGTCACCCAGCAACGTGCGCGACACGTTTTCCAGACTGAATGAGGGGAAGCTCCAGGTCGCAGAACGCAGCGCCTCGACACCGTCGATGACCAGACGCCCGCTCACTTCGGCGAAGAAATGATTGTTGCGGCTGCCGTGCTCGCGCCAGCCCATTGCATCTCCGCCGCGCCCCAGTCGCAGCGGCACGTTCAGACGCTGGGCGTGCTCGTGCAGCACGCGCAGGTCAAACTGCACCACGTTCCAGCCGATGATTGCATCCGGATCATGCACCGCCAGCCACTCATTGAGACGCTCCAGCAACTGCGCGCGCGTGTCGCAATAGTCGAGCTGGAAGTCCAGCGCCTCGTCACCGCCGTTGGGTGGCCCGAGCATGTACACCTGATGCTGTCCGCAGCCCTCGATGGCAATGGAATACAGCTCGCCGCGCTCGGTGGTTTCAATGTCCAGAGACGCAAGTTTCAGCGTCGGCCGATAGTCCGGCGCCGCTTTGATCTGGGCGTTGCACAGCACGCCGTCGGCGTCGGGCGTACCGCTGAAAAACACGGGTGCGGTGATGAAACGCTCCATTAGGTAGCGTTCCGGCGGCCGGATATCAGCTTCGTAGACGTCGATATTGCCCTTGCGCAGCAGCTTTTCGATGTTCATCAGTTGCCGATACTGCAAGCAGTAAACACCCAGCACCGGCCGATGCCGAAAATCACAGAGCGCAAGCTCGCGCAGTTCGACGCCCTGTTCGGCGCTCAGCAAGGCGCGGGCGCGCTCGCCCTGCTCGGCGGGGATGAAGGCCACCGACGGCTGAGACGGCAGGCGGATCAGCCGCGGCCCCTGGTCCGTAGCCAGCCAGAGTTCGATCTGGGTGCCGCTCGGCGTGTCCTGCCAATGACGGCTCAGGATAAAGCCTTGCTGTAACTCCAACTCGACGACCTCAGTGAGCGATTCGGCCGCCATTGTACGTGTCCTGCGCCAGCGCCGCACGCCGGCTGCCGTGCTCAAGAAGCGCGCGCAGACGCCGATATCACAAGAGACCGCCTCGCCGCCTCGACCGATGAAAGCGCGGTCGACACTGCCCGGCGCGTTCGCGCGGCAGTGAGCATCTCTTAGCTATCGATTCTGGAAGTCGCTGTCATGACGTTGCCGACAACGCCCGACCCAAACCGCGGACCGGGCTTCACTCATGCTTTTTTCGCGCGACGTACCTTGATTGCCGTGGCGGGGCTATTGATCGCCATCTCGGTCGTCATGGTCGGTTCGTTGCTGTATGTCGCATCGCAGCTCAACCGGCATGAAGCGAAACACAGCGAGCACATGGTCGAACAGGTATGGCAATCGCGACAGAAGAGCATCATCACCACGACCCGGGATAATGCGTTCTGGGGCGATGCCTATCAGCATCTGCATATCAAGACCGACAGCGACTGGGCGTTCGTGCGCGGCAACCTTGGCGCATCGCTGTACGCTGACTTCGAATTCGAAGGCGTGTTCGTCGTCAACCCTCAGGACAGAACCTCCTACGCTGTCATCGCCGGGGAGCTCGAGGACCGGCAGATCGAAACCTGGCTGGGCGCCTTTCCCAAGCGTCTGGTAGAAAAGGCCCGCGCTGGCGCGGAGCAGGAAGAAGTGTTCACCCAGGTGCAACCGCTGGGCGAGCACCCGGTTCTGCTGTCTGCTGCGGCTTTGACCCCAAGCGACAGTCCGGATGTCGAGCCCACCGAGGGCAACCAATCGGTCTTGATCCTGGCCTGGCGCCTGACGCCGCTCAAGCTCAGCCAGATTGGCACCGATTACGACATTGCCGAGCTGCGCACCCCGCGGGACGCGGTGGATGCCGCAGCCGCGCCAGCCTTCAGAACACCGGATCTGGTGCTGCGCTGGGACCCGGAACGCCCAGGCGCCAAGCTCATCCAGGGCCTGTTGCCGGTCCTGCTCGGCTTTCTCGCTGCACTGGCCGCAGGCACCTTCATCGTGTTCCGAAAGAGTCTGCGCAACGCACGGTTGATGGACTCGCAAGTTCAGGCCATCACCGCCGGGCAGGCTGCGCTGCTGCACCTGTCCAGACACGACACGCTCACCGGATTGCCCAACCGCGTCAATATGCAGGCCTTCCTGCTCGCACAGTTGGCCCGCCGCCCGACCGTAGACACGCCGCTGGTGATGTTCAATCTGGATCTGGACAGCTTCAAAACCATCAACGACGTGTTCGGCCACAGCGGGGGCGACACGGTACTGCGCGAGGTGGCCACGCGGCTGTCGAGCTGCATCGACGCGCACGACCTTCTGGCCCGCCAGGGCGGGGACGAATTCAT
>JARDZH010000438.1 GCA_029240955.1 Pseudomonas sp.
GCTCATCGCCGGACTCCGCATTGTCCCAGATCAGTCGGGGGTCGAAGGTCAGCGCCGCGAGCATGGTCAGCACCACCACGCAGGCGAACGCCACCGCGCCGTAACCGGCCTCGATGCTCGCCAGATGGCCGAAGTCCACCAGCGCCACCAGAATGGCGATCACGAAAATATCGAGCATCGACCAGCGACCGATCCATTCGATGAAGCGGAACATGACGATCCGCTGCCGCGGCGACATCGGCATTCGGCGCTGCACCGAGTAGAGCAGCAGCGTCATGCCGACCAGCTTGAAGGTCGGAACCAGAATGCTGGCGACGAATACTACCGCCGCGATTGGCCACATCTGCAGGCGGATCAGCGTCAGCACACCCGACATGATGGTATCGGGCTGGCCTTTCCCCAGGGCGTTGACGCTCATGATCGGCAGCAGGTTGGCCGGGGCATAGAGAATCATCGACGTGGCCAGCAATGCCCAGGTGCGTCGCACGCTGTCCGGCCGACGCGCATGCAGACGAGCACCGCAGCGCGCACAGTCGGCGTGCTCGTCCGTCGCGTGTCTGGCGAGCCGGTGACACGCCGGGCACACCAGAATCCCGGCATCAATGGCACGCATCGACGTCTTCCCCAGACAACGCTTCCCAGATCTGATGGGGCGAAAGCGTCACTTCCAGCCAGACCTGCACCACCACCAGCGCCGCAAAACAGCCCGCCCCGACGCCCAGTTCGAGCTCGGCCAGCCCCGCCAGCTTGACCAGAGAAACGAGCGCACCCATCAGATACACCTCCAGCATTCCCCACTCGCGGAACCCAAGGTAAAGGCGATACAGCGCCAGCCCCATGCGCCTGCCGTGCTTGAAGCGGATGCTGAGCAGCACGAGCCACACGCAAACCAGTTTCAGCAGCGGGATCAGCACGCCGCACAGCAGCACGACGACGGCGATTTCCGGCATGCCGCTATGCCAGAGGGCCTGAACGCTGGCCCAGATGCTGTCCTGTGCTCGCTGCCCGAGCAAATTCAAGGAAATCAGCGGGAGAAAGTTGGCAGGGATGAACAGGACCAGCGCCGCCAGCGTCAGCGCCAGACCGCGGCGCAGCATCCGGGGCCTGTGGCTGTACAGTTCGAAACCGCAGCGTGGGCATCGCGCGCTCGCGCCGCTGACGATCGGCGACTTGATCATGAGCCAGTCGCACTCATGGCACGCTACCAGGCGGTTCAGCGGCTGTTGCGCCAGCGAACGCTGCGCCAGTGAGCATTGCGACCTGTCCGTCTGCGCGATGGCTGCACACATGATGACAATTCCGACACCGCAAGAATGCAGAAAGGCACCGGCCGCCCTGCTCCGGCGTCCGGACGTGGTTATCGGAACCCGCGCAGGGTCCCGCGCGTCATACCTGTTCTCTCCGGCGATCAGCGAGTCAGCGGAGTGCTGATTAGCGTAGCTCAGGATCGAACCCCCGACAGACCCGTTCGCTCCAACGGCAAGGCGCACAATGCCCCGTTCGGCGCGATAAGACGCAGGTCTGCTTCAAGAAGGAAACGCGTTATGCCGTCACGCCAGCCACCCGCCTCTTCCGCTTCATCACCCGAAAGCAGCGGGTTCGTCCGGGTGCGGGGCGCTCGGGAACATAACCTGCGCAACGTCGACGTCGATGTGCCACGCGACTCGCTGGTGGTGTTCACCGGCGTGTCGGGTTCGGGCAAGTCGTCGTTGGCGTTCTCCACGCTGTATGCCGAGGCGCAGCGGCGCTACTTCGAATCCGTAGCGCCTTACGCGCGGCGCCTGATCGATCAGGTCGGTGTGCCGGACGTCGATGCCATCGAGGGGCTTCCACCGGCGGTCGCCTTGCAGCAGCAGCGCGGTACGCCCAGCGCGCGCTCCTCGGTCGGCAGCGTGACGACCTTGTCGAGTCTGATCCGCATGCTGTACTCCCGCGCCGGTAGTTACCCGGCCAACCAGCCGATGCTGTACGCCGAGGACTTTTCGCCGAACACGCCACAAGGCGCGTGCACGGAATGTCACGGTCTGGGCCGGGTGTATGAAGTGACCGAGGCGACCATGGTGCCCGATCCATCGCTGACCATCCGCGAACGTGCCGTCGCCGCCTGGCCCATGGCCTGGCAGGGCCAGAACCTGCGCGACATTCTGGTCACGCTGGGCTACGACGTCGACGTCCCGTGGCGCGACCTGCCGAAAAAGCAGCGCGACTGGATTCTGTTCACCGAGGAGACGCCGACCGTGCCGGTCTACGCGGGGCTTACCCCGGCGCAGACCCGTACCGCGCTGAAACGCAAGCTCGAACCCAGCTACCAGGGCACGTTCAGCGGTGCACGGCGTTACCTCATGCACACCTTCATGCACTCGCAAAGCGCGCAGATGCGCAAGCGCGTCGCCCAGTACATGCGCGCCAGCCCGTGCCCGGTCTGTGAAGGCAAACGCCTCAAGCGCGAGGCCTTGACCGTGACGTTCGCGGGCCTGGACATCGCCGAGCTGTCGCACTTGCCGCTGCTGGATCTGGCAGAAGTGCTCAAGAGCGTCGCCTCGCCCGAGTACCTCCAGCAACCCGAAGAATCAGGCGAGGTGCTGACCCACCAGCAGACCCGGGAAGCCCGCGCCGACCGCGCCGCCAAGGGCGACAATCCCCATGCCGGCGGCCCGGATGCGCGTCACACGCCGAACCTTTCAGTGGAAAAACGCCTCGCCGCGCAGCGCATTGCCAGTGAGCTGCTGGAACGAATCGTGACCCTGATCGATCTGGGCCTGGGCTATCTGGCGCTGGAGCGCAGCACCCCGACCTTATCCTCGGGCGAACTGCAGCGTTTGCGGTTGGCGACCCAGCTTAACTCGCAGCTGTTCGGTGTGATCTACGTACTCGACGAGCCGTCCGCCGGTCTGCATCCGGCCGACAGTGAAGCGCTGTACGGCGCGCTGCAGCGCCTGAAGGCAGCGGGCAACTCGGTGTTCGTCGTCGAACATGACCTGGACACCATGCGCCGTGCCGACTGGCTGATCGACGTGGGCCCGGACGCTGGAGAAAAAGGCGGTCGTATCCTGTACAGCGGCCCACCGGGTGGCCTTGAGCAGGTCGATGAATCGCGCACCCGTGCCTACCTCTTTACCGAGGCCGCACGAACAGCACACCCGCCGCGTGAACCCGAGCACTGGCTGCGCCTGGAAGGCATCACTCGCAATAACCTGAATGAGCTGAGCGCGGCATTTCCGCTGGGTTGTTTCACGTCGGTGACCGGCATTTCCGGCTCCGGCAAGTCGAGCCTGGTCAGCCAGGCGCTGCTGGACCTGGTCGGTGCTCACCTCGGTCAGGCGGCGACTCCCGCTGAAAGCGATGAACCAAGCCTTGAGGACGAACCGCTGCAGACCAGCGGTGGGCGCATCACCGCAGGCGCCGAGCGGATCAAGCGACTGGTGCAGGTAGACCAGAAACCCATCGGCCGCACGCCGCG
>JARDZH010000439.1 GCA_029240955.1 Pseudomonas sp.
GGACGAGTCGTTGAGGGTCAGTTTCTGCAGCGCTTCGCGGAAGTCTTCGAAGTCATCGGAGCTGACCGGGAACAGACCGGCATAAACCTGCGGCTGAATGCGCTTGAAGCCGGACAGCACTTCGACATCTGGCGTGGAGCTCAGGGTCAGCGTATCGCCGACCGGAGCGCCATGAATGTCCTTGATGCCGGCGATGATGAAGCCTACTTCGCCCGCTTTCAGATCGGCGGTTGCCGTGTGCTTGGGGTTGAACACACCCACGCTGTCGACCAGATGGATCTTGCCGGTCGATTTGACGAGAATCTTGTCACCCTTCTTGACCCGGCCATGGCGCACGCGCACCAGGGACACGACGCCCAGGTAGTTGTCGAACCAGGAGTCGATGATCAACGCTTGCAGCGGATCTTCGATGTTGCCGGTTGGCGCAGGAATGGTGGTTACCAGACGCTCCAGCACCTCGTCGACGCCCATGCCGCTCTTGGCGCTGCACGCGACAGCGTCGGTGGCGTCGATGCCGATGATCTTCTCGATCTCTTCCTTAACCCGGTCAGGGTCGGCCTGCGGCAGGTCCATCTTGTTCAGGACCGGCATGACCTCCAGGCCTTGCTCGATCGCGGTATAGCAGTTGGCTACGGACTGGGCTTCGACGCCTTGACCGGCGTCAACGACCAGAAGCGCGCCTTCGCACGCGGCCAGGGAACGGCTGACTTCGTAGGTGAAGTCGACGTGGCCGGGCGTGTCGATGAAGTTCAGCTGATAGGTTTTGCCGTCGCGAGCCTTGTAGTACAGGGTAACGCTGTGGGCCTTGATGGTGATGCCGCGCTCGCGTTCCAGGTCCATGGAGTCGAGGACCTGCGCTTCCATTTCGCGCTCGGACAGACCACCGCACATTTGAATGAAGCGGTCGGCCAGGGTCGACTTGCCATGGTCAATGTGGGCGATGATGGAGAAATTGCGGATATGACTCAAATCACTCACGGATCAACACTCAAAAAGGTTGCAGGCAGTTTACCCGCCGAAAAATAGCCGGGAATTGTACCTGATGGAAGCAAGAGGCGTCACGCCTGCAGGCAACCTCGTCGACAGGCGCCTGAACGACGGGCACAAAAAAGGGCGGTATGGACCGCCCTTTTTCGTCAAACGCCCCCTGTTACTCGGCCAGTTTGAAAGTGATGAAAGTCGCACGTCCCTGACGCAACACGCGCATCGACACGGAACGATCCTTCGGCAGGCTCTTGGCCACATCAGTGAACTGCTTGGCCGTGGTGATCGCCTGATTGTTCAAGTGAGTAATCACGTCTCCCGCCTGCAGACCGATCAACGCAGCCGGGCCGCCGATGACTTCCTTGATGGCAACGCCGCCCTTGAGGTCCAGGGTTTTCTTCTGCTCTGCGGTCAACTCGATGACCGAGACGCCCAGGCGATTGCTGCTGCGCTCGGAACCTGCGCCCGGTGTGCCGCCCATTTCCTGACCTTCGTCAGGCAACGCGCCGACGGTGACCGTAACGGTCTGACGCTTGCCATCACGAATGACTTCCAGCTCGGCCTTGCTGCCATCCTTGAGGTTACCGATCAGATGCGGCAAGTCGGCCGACATGATGACCGGCTGACCGTTGGCGCTCAGGATCACGTCACCGACCTGCAGGCCGCCCTTGGCCGCGGGGCCGTCTTCCAACACTTGCGCGACGAGCGCGCCGGCCGGTTTGTCCAGACCGAACGACTCAGCCAGGTCTTTGTTCACCTCCTGGATCACGACACCCAGCCAGCCACGATTGACCTTGCCGTTGGCCTTGAGCTGATTGGCGACATCCAGAGCCACGTCGATCGGAATGGCGAACGACAGGCCCATGAACCCGCCGGAACGGGTGAAGATCTGCGAGTTGATACCGACCACTTCGCCGGCCATGTTGAACAGCGGACCGCCGGAGTTGCCCGGGTTGATCGCCACGTCTGTCTGAATGAAGGGCACATACGTGTCGTTCGGCAGGCTGCGGCCTTTGGCGCTTACGATGCCTTTGGTCACCGAGTGATCGAAACCGAACGGCGAGCCGATCGCCAGAACCCACTCACCGACTTTCAGCTTGTTGGAGTTACCCAGCTTGGCGGTGGGCAGATCCTTGCCTTCGATCTTGAGCACCGCAACGTCGGTGCGCGGGTCGGTACCGACCAGTTTGGCTTTCAACTCGCTGCGATCGGAGAGGCGCACGAGGATCTCGTCCGCACCGTCGATCACGTGGTTGTTGGTCAGCACATAACCGTCGCCCGAGATGATGAAGCCCGAGCCCAGAGACTGCGCTTCGCGCTGGCGGTCACCCTTTCCAGGTGGCCGGGACCCCGGTGGCATGCTGCGTTCGAGAAATTCCCGAAGCATCGGCGGCAGGCCTTCCAGATCAGGCATCTGCTGACCTGCAATGGCGCGATCCGGCAGTTTCTGGCGGGTACTGATGTTCACCACGGCCGGAGAGGCCTGCTCGACCAGACCGGTAAAGTCCGGCAGGTCTTCGGCCTGAGCCACCGCAACCTGACCGAGCATCAGCACGGCGGCGAACAGTGAGAGAGAAGATTTGATGCGTGGTATCGACATACGGCTCCCGTTCACAACGAGCAAAGTTAAGCAGTACAGAGCGACTGACCCAGCGCAGCGGCAAAACGTCGGCCCTGGCTGAGGATCAGCTTCACGGCCCCACAAACGACAAAGGCCAGAGCGGCAAGGCTGTGACCTATAGAAAAAAAAGAGCGCTTTTGCAACTTGCAAAGCTCACCAAACATTTCAGCTCCCGGCGCAAGCCCAATAAAACAGCGGGCTGGCGGGTATCCTGCTCGAGATGAAATCTTTTACATCCCGAGCTTTTCCTTCCTTCAGATCACTTGCCGGCTTGCGCGCCAGTGCTGCTGCGCATCGACAACGCTATACGCTCCGCGGTGCCCAACGGGATTTCCCCGACGACCGTCACCAGCGCATCGCCTTGCGGCGCAGTCAGGCGCCTGGACACAGCAACGGTCGGCCCCAGCTGAGTACGGATATCGGCTGAAGCTGCACCGGTGACCCGCTCAACGAAGACTGAGACACGTGCCAGACCGTCGCCGTACATCAATGAGGTGACTTGCGCTCCGGAAGCAGGATCTTTGCGAACGGCACTGCTGCTCAGTTCAAAACCGGGCGGCAGCCAATCGGAACGCCACTCGACGGGCGCTATCGCAGCTTCGGCACGGGCTTTGACCGCTGCGACCGGCTTGCATTCTGCGCTGGCCTGCAGCAATTGATCAGTGGGCACGGCGGTATCGAATTCGGTGAACTGGAACCGCTCCAGCAACTGGCCCTTGTCGCTCAATAAAAGCGATTTGAGGGTCAGGCCGGTTTCATTGTCCACATGAAGCTCAACACCGTAGCGGTGCTGATCTTTCGGAGTAATCGCAAGAATCGTAGCAGGACGCCCGGCCACGCGTGACGC
>JARDZH010000440.1 GCA_029240955.1 Pseudomonas sp.
ACACTCTTGCCCGGCTACACGCTCTGCAACAGAGCGATCCGGCCTACGCCGAGCCGCATCCGGGCCATCATCAAGGCCATCACTGAGCCAACGTGGTGCGTGGCATCGGTTACAGAATATGCCTATAATCCGGGCCACTTTTTGGCGTTCGCGCCAATCTCTGTCTGGTCAACTATGGGGGCAAAGCCCAATGAGCTACAGCAAGATTCCTGCGGGCAAAGACCTGCCGAACGACATCTACGTCGCGATCGAAATTCCGGCCAACCACGCGCCGATCAAGTACGAAATCGACAAAGAATCCGATTGCCTGTTCGTTGACCGTTTCATGGCCACCCCGATGTTCTACCCGGCCAACTACGGTTTCATCCCCAACACCCTGGCTGACGACGGCGACCCCCTCGACGTGCTGGTCGTGACCCCTTACCCGGTTGCTCCAGGTTCGGTCATCCGCGCGCGTCCAGTCGGCATCCTGAACATGACCGACGACGGCGGTGGCGATGCCAAAGTCATCGCAGTTCCGCACGACAAGCTGTCCCAGCTGTACGTCGACGTGAAAGAGTACACCGACCTGCCACCGCTGTTGCTGGAGCAGATCAAGCACTTCTTCGAGAACTACAAAGACCTCGAAAAAGGCAAGTGGGTGAAGATCGAAGGTTGGGGCAATGCTGACGCTGCTCGCGCCGAGATCCTGAAATCGGTTGAAGCCTACAAAGGCTGATTATCCGGTTTTACCGCTTCGGGACGCCTGATGCAGGTGTCCCGAACGCTCCCCGCTTCACCTCCCCGCGTCTTTGCTCCCGCCCCTGAACTGCCTTCGCGCAGAGCCTCGTTTCAAACGATTAAAAATGCGTTCAATTTCGGCAGCGTTGCAGCCCGGAATAAACAGCACGTTCAGCCCATGAAATCGCTGCCTGGCAAAGCGGGAGGTGTTGGTCGCGAAGGATATTTTCCGAAGAGTCCTACGCAAGACTCGTCTCGTCTGTAAGGCATTAGCCGGCACCTGCGAGAGACAGCACCGCTTTCAACGCCTCGTTCATTTAAACGAGCGTGTCGTCTCCGTAATATCCGCTGCATGAATACATCAGGTGATCGTCTACGCATACTCCTGCGGGAGTGCCATCTCAGTGCCACGGATTTTGCCGCTAACCGCAAGATCACGCCGCAGCATGTGAACAACTGGTTCAAACGCGGCGTGCCCATGGCGCGGCTCGATGAAGTGGCGGAATTGTTGACCGTCAATGCTCGCTGGCTGCGAACGGGCGAAGGCCCCAAGCACCCAACCGACTCGGCCAACGAAAACACCGGTGGCGATACGCAAGTCGCCATCCATCAAGGACGCAACCTGTCGCGCAGCGATGTGGAAATCCAGATCTACAAGGAAGTCGAATCCGCCAAAGGCGCAGGCAAGACCATACTGGCCGAAGCCCCGGGCCAGAAAATCCGCCTGCCTCTGCAACCGCTGCAAGGCATGGGTATCGATCCGAAAAACTGCCTGTGCGTTGTAATGACCGGCAGCAGCATGGCCGACAAGATTCAGGATGGCTCGCTGCTGGGCGTCGACCGCAACCAGACGCAGATCGTCGACGGGGAAATGTACGCTCTGGAGCACGGCGGTATCCTGCGTGTGCGTTATCTGTACCGCATGCCGAACGGTGGTCTTCGTCTGCGCAGCCACAACCACAGCGAATACCCGGACGAGTTGTTCACCGCCCAGGAAGTGGAGCAGCAACGCTTGAAAATCCTTGGCTGGATCTTCTGGTGGTCGACCTTCAACCCACGGCGCAACAACCCCTTATTGCGATGAGAGTGTCGGCGCAAATGTTACAAGCCACTTCAACACTGGGCATCACAGACAAACCCCAGTATGCTCTACCGCACTCACGGCATCGACGCCCCGCGCCGGTGCCCGCACGGCGAACGACACATCCGCCCTGCTCTTTTTCAGCGTTCCTCAGTGGACGCACCTGTTAAAGGCGATTGCGGTCTACCAAAAATAGATCAAGATCGTCCTTGAGAAGCCGGCCACAAGCCGGCTTTTTAGTGCCTGCGATTTGTACGGCAGGAGCGCGCTTGCCCGCGACAGGCGGTGTCCGACGGCGCGAACTCTGCGTCGTGAACACCCTCTTCGCGGGCAAGCGCGTTCCTAAGGGCGAGGCGCTTTAGAAATCAATCGTTCCCGAGAACTTCACCAGGCGCGGGTCGCCTTGGGTCAGGTAGCCGCCGTTGGCGGATGCCCAGTAGTTCTTGTTGCTGATGTTTTCTACGTTGACGCGCAGGGTCAGGTCTTTTTCCGCGAGCTTGAGCTTGTAGCGGGCGCCGGCGTCGAAGCGGTTCCAGGTGGGCAGGCTCAGGTTGTTGGCCGCGTCGGCATACTGGCCGCCGGTGCGCAGCATGCGCGCGTTGAGCGCCACGCCTTCCAGGCCGGGTACGTCCCAGTCGACAGAAGCATTGAGCTGGAAGGTGGGTACGCCGATGGCATGATTGCCGTCATTGGTGCCGCCTGCTGTGCCTTTTAGCTCGGAGCTCATGCGCGTGCCGCCTGCCATCAAGCGCAGACCTTCTACAGGCTCGCCGAAGACGCTCAGCTCCACACCTTTGTTGACTTGTTCGCCGTCGCGCACGAAGACGTTGCCATCTACATACCCGTCAGACGGTTTTTCGATGCGGAAGACACCGAGATTCGCACCGAAGCTCTGCATGTCCAGCTTGATGCCTGCTTCCAGCTGCTTGGTGCGGCCTGGTGGGAAGACCTGACCGATGTTGATGACACCTGTGCCTGATGCCGTCGGTCCTTGCGCCAGACCTTCGATGCGGTTGGCGTAGAGCGAAACGGTTTCGGTGGGTTTGTAGACGATGCCGTAGACGGGCGTGGTGATGCCCTCATCGTAAAGGGCGGTACGGCTGCCGTCGGGACCGGGATTATTTGGTACGCCGCCTCTGCTCGTGCCGTCGTAGCTATAGCCCTCTACGCGCAATTGCTGACGACGCAACCCGGCAGTGACCAGCAGCGAGTCGTCGAAAAAGCCCAAAGTGTCTGAGATCGCGAGACTGCGGTTACGAGTCTTGCCAGTAACCCCAGGGTCGCTCATTTCACCGCCGCCAATGCTCTGGACCGTCGGTACAGGAAGTTTTCCAGGGTTGTAGATGTTGGTATTACCCGGCGTGGAGGTAAAGAAAACGTACGCGTTTTCCTGCTGGGTCCAGATGGTCGAGCCGCCAATGCTGATCTGATGACTGACCGGGCCGGTCTGCAGCCGACCGTTAAGGCCGGCCATGAAGCTTGTGTTGTCCTCGTTGTGGCGGATATCCGAACCACCCAGCGTTGCGCTTCCACTATCCCCGACCAGCACTGGCGTGCCGTAAATGCCGGTCTCGCGAGTGTGCTTCGCGCCTCCTGCAAGGTAGGCCGTCCAGTTGTCGCTCAGGTCCCACTCACCGCGTGCCATGCC
>JARDZH010000441.1 GCA_029240955.1 Pseudomonas sp.
CGATGTCGGCCAGAAATCGTTTGTAGCGTTGGATCAGGCGTCCCTGTTCGAGGGCAGGCGAGAAAATCATCGTGCCTGCCAGCTTTGCAGGCCGCGAGCGATGCGTGCGACGGCCTGCTCCAGACGCGGGAGGCTCTGGGTGTAGGCAAAACGCACGTGATGTCCGCTTTGATGACGGCCGAAGTCCAGCCCAGGGGTAAAGGCTACGTGTTCGACTTCCAGAAAGTGCTGGCAGAACGCAAAGGCATCGTCGCTGAAAGCGCTGATATCGGCATAGAGATAGAAAGCCCCTTCAGGCTCCACTGCGATGGTGAAGCCCAGCGCACGCAGCGCCGGCAACAGATAATCGCGACGGTGACCGAACGCTTCCCGACGCTGCTCGAAAATCTCCAGTGTTGCCGGTTCGAAACAGGCGAGCGCCGCATGCTGGGCCATGCTCGGTGCGCTGATGTACAGATTCTGTGCAAGCTTCTCCAGTTCCGGTATGGCCTGGGGCGGAGCAACCAGCCAGCCCAGGCGCCAACCGGTCATGCCGAAATACTTGGAAAAACTATTGAGGACGAACGCATCGTCATCGACTTCAAGCACGCTGGCGGCCGTCGTGCCATAGGTCAACCCGTGATAGATCTCGTCCACCACCAGATGGCCGTCACGAGCCTTGATGGCCTGGCTCAACGCGCCTAGCTCATCCTTGCTCAACAATGTGCCGGTGGGGTTGGCAGGCGAAGCCACCAAGGCCCCAACACTGTGTTCATCCCAGTGTTGCGCAACCAGGTCGGCGTTAAGCTGATAGCGTTGCTCGGGGCCCACCGGCACCAGGTGTGCGGCACCTTCGACCAGACGCAGGAAATGGCGATTGCAGGGATAGCCGGGGTCTGCCAGGAGCCAGTGCTTGCCGGGATCGACCAGCAGGCTCGCCGCCAGCAAAAGGGCGCCGGACCCACCGGGGGTGATCATGATGCGCTGCGGGTCGATGTCCAGGCGGTAGCGCTCTCGGTAGAACCCGGCGATTGCCTCGCGCAACGCGGGCAAGCCACGCGCCGCGGTGTAGCGGGTATGACCGGCGGCCAATGCAGCCTGGCCGGCGGCAACGATGGGAGCCGCTGTGGTGAAGTCCGGCTCGCCGATCTCCAGATGGATCACGTCATGACCTTGCGCTTGCAATTCATTGGCCCGGGCCAGTAGTGCCATCACATGAAAAGGTTCGATGGCACGACTGCGTGCGCTGTAGAGCGAGGCCATGGGTATTCCCTGCGACGAAGAAAAAGCCGATTCTACCCAACCTTTTCATCGAACGTTTCGCCAAACACGTGATCGAAACCCACCACATCGTGCCTGCGACGACAGCGTTCCGGGCACGACAACCGGGAGTAGCGCGTGCTGGTTCGATCTGGTAAGTTCGCCGGCTTGCAGTCGCAGGGCCGGCGGGTGTCGGAGAAGGATCATCCTGCGCAATGGATTAGTAGAGCGAGAGGCGGTTGATTCATGCCCACCAATGAAAAGCAACAAAGTACTGGCAACTTTTCCGGCTTCGCTCCCTACGTTGCGACGAAGGGCGAGGAGTACATGGGTGCGCCGATGCGTGCTCATTTCACCAAGATCCTGAACAAGTGGAAACAAGACTTGATGCAGGAAGTGGATCGCACCGTCGACCACATGAAGGATGAAGCCGCCAACTTTCCAGACCCGGCCGATCGGGCCAGCCAGGAAGAGGAATTCAGCCTCGAGCTGCGCGCGCGCGATCGCGAACGCAAGCTGATCAAGAAGATCGACAAGACACTTCAGTTGATCGAAGACGAAGAATACGGCTGGTGCGAGTCGTGCGGTATCGAGATCGGCATTCGTCGTCTCGAAGCACGTCCGACTGCCGATCTGTGCATCGACTGCAAGACCTTGGCTGAAATCAAGGAAAAACAGGTCGGCAAATGACCTGTCGACAAAGGGGCGCCATGGCGCCCCTTTGCATCTGTATTGCCCGTAGAATCCTGCCCCCATGACTACCCCTTCTTATATAGGTCGTTTTGCCCCGACGCCGAGCGGCTACCTGCATTTCGGCTCGCTCGTGGCCGCCTTGGCATCCTGGCTGGATGCGCGTGCGGCAGGCGGTCGCTGGTTGCTGCGCATGGAAGACCTGGACCCACCTCGGGAAGTACCTGGCGCACAGGCTGCCATTCTCAAGACCCTTGAAGGTTATGGGCTGCATTGGGACGGCGAGGTGGTGTATCAAAGCCTGCGTCATGACGCCTACCAGCAGGTGATCGACCGCTTGTTTGCACAGGGCCTTGCCTATGCGTGCACCTGTTCGCGCAAGCAACTGGAACCCTATGGAGGGATCTATCCCGGCACCTGTCGCAACGCCGGACATGCTGCGCAGGACGCCGCCATCCGCGTGCGCGTGCCGGAACTGCTGTATCGGTTCGAAGATCGCGTCCAGGGCGCCTACTCACAGCACCTCGGCCGCGAGTCTGGAGATTTCGTGATTCGTCGCCGTGACGGTTTGTACGCCTATCAATTGGCAGTGGTGCTCGACGATGCCTGGCAAGGCGTGACCGATATCGTTCGCGGTGCCGACTTGCTCGACTCGACGCCGCGCCACCTGTACCTGCAGGAACTGCTTGGCTTGCCGCAGCCGCGCTACCTGCATGTGCCGCTGATCATCCAGCCCGATGGCAACAAACTGGGCAAGACCTACAGATCGCCGCCGCTGGACCCGGACCGAGCGGCTCCGTTGTTGTTACGAGCCTTGCGCGCACTGGGTCAGGCGCCGCAAGCGGACCTGGCCGATGGTAGTGTGGAAGATGTTTTGAACTGGGGCGTGGCGCATTGGGACAGTGGCGCGATCGCTCGGGTTCGTACGCTTGCAGAGGCTCAGCTAGGGGAGTGATCGGTTCGAGCTACCGGCAGTCTCTCGGCTGCCCAGCCCTTCGCAGCGCCACCCCGATCCGCTACCATCGCCGCACTATTTGTGCGCACTCGCACCTACTCCGAGGCCAGCATGTATATCTATCGATTGGTCCTGCTTCTGGTAGTAGGGATATACCTGTTCTCCCCCGCCATCATGGACTGGTGGATCGAGCCTACCGGTGCCTGGTATCGACCCTACCTGCTGTGGCTGATCCTCATCGTGGTGACCTTTATCCTGCAGAGCCAGCGTGATGCCGATGAGCTTTAGCCTTACCCAGATGATTCTGGTCAGCGCGGCCTACCTGCTGGTGCTGTTTGCCGTGGCCTGGGTCAGCGAGCGCGGCATGATCCCACGGGCAATCATTCGTCACCCGCTGACCTACACCTTGTCGCTGGGTGTATATGCCAGCGCCTGGGCATTCTATGGCACCGTCGGCCTGGCCTATCAGTACGGCTACGGCTTTCTGGCGTGCTACCTGGGGGTTTCCGGTGCGTTCCT
>JARDZH010000442.1 GCA_029240955.1 Pseudomonas sp.
CGGCTGCGTAGCAGTCGTGATTTCCGACACGGTTTCGTGCTGGCTTCGTCGCGAGCTGCGCTCCCTCCCACACATTCGCGATGCCTGGGTAATCGCATTCGATAGCTGGAACACAGTCACTGTGGGAGGGAGCGCAGCTCGCGACAGCGGCATTCTGCCAACGGCTCATTCATTGAATGACCGGCCGTCTCGCCAGCAAGCTGGCTCCTACAAATCCGAGCCAAGCCCGGTGTCAGAGATCCGGCCCAGGCTTGACGATCACCGTGCAGGTAATCCCCGCCGCTAACAACACGCCGTCCGGCACCGGATCGAGGTGGATGCGGACGGGCACGCGCTGGGCGAGGCGCACCCAGTTGAAGGTCGGGTTGACGTCGGCAATCAGCTCCCGGCTCTCAGGGTTGTCGCGGTCATAGATACCCCGCGCAATGCTCTCGACCTCGCCGGTCAGCACTTCGCCGCTCATCAGCTGCATGTCCGCACGATCGCCGACCCGCACGTGCGGCAATTTGGTTTCTTCGAAGAAGCCATACACCCAGAACGAATTCATATCGACCACCGCCATCTTGGCCTCGCCAATGCGCGCGTAATCGCCGCGGTGCACATTGAGGTTAGTGACGTAACCGTCCACCGCCGCAAGCACCCGAGTACGCGACAGATTCAGTTCCGCCGCTTCCAGTTGCGCCTGTGCCAACTGGTAATCGGCCAGAGCCGAAGAGGCCACATTGCTGGCGTCCTCGCGGTTCTCTGCCGAGATCACCAACTCATCCATATCCGCACGGCGCTTGGCGTTGAGCTTGCGCATCTCCCAGGTTGCCTTGCGCGAAGCGAGCAAAGCCTGAGCCTGTTTGACCGCCAGCTGATAGTGCTCCGGATCGATCTGCATCAGCAGGTCGCCCTTCTTCACCCGCTGGTTATCACGCACCGGCACGTCCACGACCGGCCCGGACACATCCGCCGCCACGTTGATGATGTCCGCGCGCACGCGGCCATCGCGGGTCCATGGCGTGTCCATGTAATGCACCCACAGCGTCCTGCCAATCAGGATGGCGAGGGCCAGGACCAGCAAAGTGGCGATAAAACTGAACAGCTTTTTCATCGAGGTTCTCGAACCGGGTCAACGATAAAGGGGCAGCGCCAGCGCGCCGAACAGACAGACAAACAGGCTCAGGCGCAGCAACGCCGGATGCCAGAAAAAACGGTACAGATCCAGCCCGGACAACAAGCGATCCAGCGCCCAGGCGAGCACGGCGGCGATCAGAAACATCAGCGTCATGCTGGGCATGTACAGGCCGTGGAAAGCGATCTCACGAGGCATGGGCAGAACCTGGCAACGAGTCTAGGGAAGCGCCATGAGACAGACGCTCAGGCGCATAGGCAGCAAAGGGCGATTGCGGGTCGAGCAGCGAGCTGCGGATGAAGTGCAGGTAGCTTTTCACCCGTCTCAATACCGAAGTGTCGAAGTGCGAAGCGAAGGGTTCATCGGTTCGCTGCACACGCGCGATGGCGGTATCGACCGCACGCAGGCAGCGCTCCAGATTGCTGGCGTCGGGCTGGATGAACAGGCGGATCAACGCACGCCCCATTACCCGGATCGAGATCCGCCATGATCGGTATTCGGCGTAACTCGGGTGAACCGGAAGCACGGCCTGCTCGCGACGCAGCTCGATGATCGCGTGACCGATTTCGAGCACCACGAACATCCAGCGCAGCAACTGCCGCTGCACCTGCGGCTGACCGATGGCGAGGCCATACGCCTGATGCATCAGGTCGCGGGTCTGGCTTTCGAAGCTGGAGCCGAGACGTTTGAGCGGTGCGCTGATGGCGAAGACGACCTGACGGCGCAGTTCGTCTTCCATGCGCTGCCACATCCAGCGACTGTTGGGCGGCAGAATGATCGCGCCTGCTGCGGCACACAGCAGCATGCCGATCACCATGGCGATGTAGTCGTTGATGAAGGTGTACGGGTTGTAGACCGTCAGGTTGTCCGGCACCGAGCCGATGCTGAAAAAGATCAACAGCCCCAGCCCATAACCGGACCATTGTGGCCTCGACCCCAGAAATGCGCCGAGCATGAACACCGGGGTCAGCAGAATGCACAGCAGCGGAAAACCATCGACCTGCGGAAACAGAAAGAAGGTTTCGATGAAGCCGGCGATGGCGCCGAGCAACGTGCCGCAGGCCATCTGAAAGGACAGCCGTCTCGGGTTGTTGGTGGTCGACGACAGGGCCACGGTCGCTGCGGAAGCGAGCGTCATCATCGCGCCGCTGGGCCAGGCGGTCAGCACCCAGTACGCGCTCATCAACCCTACGACGCAGCTGGCACGAAGCCCGGCGGCCAGCGCGGTCATCCAGTGCGTTCTGGGCACGAACGACTCCTGCCACATCTCGCGGACATGGTTGTGGTCGGCCAGCGATGCGTGGGTCTCGGCGTAGTTGAGCAGCTCGCCAATGAAGCGGTACAGCAGTTCATAAGCGGTGTGGAAATCCAGCAGCCCGGCTTCGCTGGGGTTTGTCTGTTCGAGCTCGGCTCTGGCATGCCGTACGGTGGCCGGGAAGTTGGCTTTGAACGTTTCGAGTCGGCGTACCAGCGTCAGCGCGTCGTTATTGGTCAGGGCGCGATCGGCGAAGGCTTCGAGCAATTCGGTAAGGCTCTGCAACCCTGGCTCGATGCGTTCGAGCAAGCTCGTCGCCTGTTCGGCACGCAACCGCTCTACGAGTTGATGCAGCGCATTGAAGCGCGTGGTGATTGCCATGAATTCGCTGTTCAGGCGATTGAGCCGTCCGTTGCGCCGACGCATGTGCGGGTCTTCGAACACCGTGACACTGCGCAGCCCTTCCAGGCCGATGGCTTCGGCGACGAAGCGAACGTTGCCGGTTTCGAATGCGGTCTGTTCATGCCTGCCGTGCAGGCCTTCAATGACGAAGCGCGCAAAGACGCCAAAACGTTGGTACAGCGCGTTGCGCATAGAGGCGGCCGAGCTTTGCGGCAGGATCGCGGCAGTGATCGCGGTGGAGCAGATGATGCCCAGGGAGATTTCCAGGACTCGCCAGACGGCCGCCATGAACGAGCCTTCCGGGTGAGCGAGCGCGGGCAGGCCGGTCATGGCGGCGGTGTAACCGGCCAGCACGAAGCCGTAAGCGCGGAAGTTGCGATAGCGCGCCGCACCTGCCGAACAGAGGCCGACCCACAGCGCAAGGCAGCCGAGAAACGGCACCGAGTTCTGCGCGAACAGGGCCATCAGCGTCACCATCATCACCGAGCCCGCGAGGGTGCCGATCAGGCGATAGAAGCTCTTGGCGAATACGTGGCCGCTTTGCGGCTGCATGACGATGAACACCGTGATCACCGCCGTGCGCGGTTGCGGCAGTTCCAGACGCAGCGCCAGCCAATAAGTCGTGAACGCGGCGAGCAGCACCTTGAAAATGTAGATCCAGGT
>JARDZH010000443.1 GCA_029240955.1 Pseudomonas sp.
GCAGCTCGCTGAAGGCAAAATCCACCGCCCCGGACTGCAGGCGCAGCAAGCCGGCCTGTGATCCGATCGCCTCGTAATCCAGCGCCGCGCGGCCGAGCAGATCACCGTCCAGGCCAGCGCTGCCGGCAGAGAGTTCGGCTCCGGTGGCTGCGCCGCGGTAGAGCCTGAGCCATTGCTCGACCAAGGGCATCACGAAGGTCGAGCCCGCGCCCTTGAGCAGGGCCTGACCAAACGCGTCCTGAGCGAAGACGCGCGGCAGCACGCAGCCGCTCACAATGCCAAGACCCGCCAGTTGCAGAAGTCGACGTCGCGAGACCGGCTGCGTTTGGAAGCTGGGCATGGCAGGCCTCATACCGGCTTGGCGAGCACGCCCGCTGGCGGATGGTCCGCCGCAGGCGACTCACTCTGGCCCAGTTCCCGGGACACGGACAGGCGTTCATCACTCACGCGCTGCACCAGACCGAGTGCGCGCTCGGCGCTGCCGAGCAGGGTCAGGATGGCACCGCGTTCATCCCAACCCAGTTTCTGATCATCGCGCAGGCAGCGTTCTCGCAGGTCCGCGAGTTGCCCGGCATGGGCCTGTGGCAGGTAATTGCCTTGGGGGCCGTTCTTCACGGCGGGCTCCACGATGTCGAGGACTGCCGCGACGATGGCCTGGCCGTTGGCAGAGAACACCTGACGCTCGATCCGGCGGGTGATCTGCGACAGGGTTTCGGTCAGGCTGGCGTTGAAGTCCTCTTCCTCGATCAGGCTCGCAAGCAGATTGGCCTGGCGCGGGCTCAGGTTGTTGTTGAACATCTGCGCGGTGTAGGCGCGGATTTCCTGGCTCAAGGTGTCGAGCGCATGCTCATGCTCGGCCACGTTCTTCGGCGCGCCGGGCTCGCCTCGCGCAGCCGCCAGCAGAAGTCCGGCACCTTGGGTATAGCGCGCCAGTTCCTTGCTGACTGCCGCCACGCCGCTGTTTACGTTGTTCAGTGCAGCACGGTCGAGGTGGCGAGGGACGGCGTAATCTTCCTCGTCACTGCGACTGGCCCCGATTCGCGAGAGGATGCGGTCGAACACGCCGATGAAGGGAAACATCAGCGCGGTGTTGAAGATGTTGAAGCCGATGGAGTACAGCCCGACCGCGACCGGCACCAGCGGAAAGCTCTCCTTGCCGTCGACCGTCACTGACTTCGTGACGTCCATGCCGAACAGGCCCATCGACCATTGCAACAGGTCCATCGACAGGAAGAACATCGGGAACATCACCGCCACGCCGATGACGTTGAAGGAGATGTGCGCATAAGCCGCGCGTTTGGCGTTCTTCGACAGGTTGAGCGAGGCCATCCACGAGGTGATCGTGGTGCCCAGATCGGCCCCGAGGGAAAACGCCACAGCGGTCTGCCAGTCCAGAATGCCCGCCGCGCCGAGCCCCATGACGATGCCGATGGTGGCCGAGGACGAGTGGATCATCGCAGTGATGCCCGCTGCGGTCAGCACGCAAATGGCCAAACCGCTGAAACTGGTCGCTTGCAGGGCGGAAATCGCTTCCATCACCTCGGGCAGGTTGCGCAGCGGTTTGAGCCCGCCGGTCAGCAGGTTCAGGCCGTAGAAGATCAGCGAGAAGCCGATGATGGCGAGGGCGATGTTGCGCGTCCTGTCGTTCTTGGTGAAGACGTAGACCAGCGCGAACAGGCCCGCAGAAATCAGCCCCAGCGGCCCGAGCGGCATGGCGATCAACCCGTTGCCCAGCGTGGTGCCGATGTTGGCACCCATGATGACGCTGATTGCCGGTCGCAGGCCCACCACGCCTGCATTCACCAGCCCGACGACCATGACCGTCATCGCGGTGCTCGACTGCAGCACCCCGGTGATCATCGTGCCCGCCGCCAGTCCTTTGACCGGCGTGCCGGCCAGCTTGGCCAGCCAGGCGCGCATGCGATTGGCCGCCAGATTGTTTATGCCGTCGGACATGAACTCCAGCCCGAGCAGGAAAATACCCAGACCGCCAATGACGGGGACCAGCAACTCTCTGAAAATGTCGATATCCACGACATTCCTCCACCGAAGGGACGATTGCCGGCGCGGACCTCTGCCCACCGGATAACATGCTCGGCAGGTGCGCAGGGCTCAAGATCTGAACGCTAAAGAGGGAATGTGACGTGGCGGTGACAAATGAAGGGGTGTTCGCCGCGAGGCGACCGTCGGTGTCCGGTCTGAGGCGGGAGGAGCAGATCGCGGTGTGAAACGGGTATGAGGATTGTCCACTGTTTTGCGCAAGCGCGGGGCGGCTGGAAAAACCGCCCCGTGCTGCCGGTCAGATCTGTGCCTGCCCGCCGTCGACGAACAGTTCGATGCCGTTGACGAAACTGGCGTCGTCGGAGGCGAGGAACAGCGCGGCGCTGGCGATTTCGTCCGGTTCACCGACGCGACCCATGGGAATGGTCGATGCCGCGAGGTCCAGGAAGCCTTGTTGTTGATCGGCATCCGGGCCGGCCAGATTGACCAGGCCAGGCGTGCGGGTCGAGCCGGGGCTCAGGGTGTTGATGCGCACCTGACGGTCTTTCAGGTCCAGAATCCAGTTGCGTGCGAAGGATCGCACCGCTGCCTTGGAGGCGGCGTACACGCTGAATGCGGGAGTTCCTGAACTGGCTGCGGTGGAGCCGGTGAGAATCACTGAGGCATTCTTTGCGAGCAGCGGCAGCGCCTTCTGCACGGTGAACAGCACCCCTTTGACGTTGCGGTCGAAGGTGTCGTCAAAGTGCTCTTCGGTGACGTCATTGAGTGGCACCATCGAACCGCCGCCAGCATTGGCGAACAGCACATCGATCCGGCCATGCTCGGCACCGATCTGTTCGTACAGCGCATCCAGCTGTTCCAGCCGCGCGGAGTCGACTCTCACGCCCACTGCGTTGGCGACAGAGGCCACGGCAGCATCGAGTTCAGCCTGACGCCGGCCGGTGATGTAGACAATGGCGCCTTCCTCGGAAAAGCGCTTGGCAGTGGCCAGACCGATGCCGGTCGTACCGCCCGTGACCAGAGCGATTTTGCCTTCAAGTTTGCGAGCCATGATGGGTCTCCTTTTATGCAGTCGAGTGAGTGCGGGTTGGGAGAAGCTTATCGACGCTCGCAGCGTTTCAAAATAGAATTGTCTGAAACTCATCATTGCAGATTTGAAATGAGCAAGCTTCCTGATTTTGAAGGTCTGGCGATGTTCGCCAAGGTGGCGGAAGAGGGCTCGTTTGCCGCGGCGGCCCGGCTCATGGGCGTGTCGGTGCCGACCGTGTCGCGGGCCGTGGCGCGACTGGAAGAGCGTCTCGGCGGCCGCTTGTTCAACCGCACTTCACGGCAGCTGTCCCTGACCGAGTTCGGCCAGAGCATGGCGGGCCGTGCGGCGGACATCTATCGCCAGGCGGAGGAAGTCGAAAGCGAGGCCCATGAGCTCGCG
>JARDZH010000444.1 GCA_029240955.1 Pseudomonas sp.
ATTTGCCTCCCAGCTCCAGCGTAACCGGCGTCAGATTCTCTGCAGCTGCGCGCATCACGTGCCGTCCGACACTGGTTGCGCCGGTGAACAGCAGATGATCGAACGGCAGGTGCGAGAAGGCGATTCCGACGTCAGACTCTCCAAGCTGGACGGAAACCAGATCCTCGGGAAATGCCTCAGCGAACAGTCGCTTAAGCAGTTCGCCGGTAGCGGGCGTTGCCTCGCTGAGCTTGAGCATGACTCGATTGCCCGCCGCCAGAGCGCCGGTCAGCGGGCCAATGGCCAGAAACAACGGATAATTCCACGGCACTATCACGCCCACGACGCCCAGCGGTTGGTATTCAACGCGCGCTGAAGCCGGTTGAAAGGCTGTGGCGACGTGACGCCGTGAAGGCTTCATCCATTTCTTGAGCTGTTTACGCGCATCGCGCAAACCCTGCAGGCTGGGCAACAGCTCGGCGAGAAGCGTCTCGTCGGCACTGCGATGACTAAAATCCTGACTGATCGAGTCGATCAGCGCCTGCCGATTGGCAGAGAGCAGATCGCTCAGGGTTTTGAGCCATTGCAAACGCTGTTCAGCGCAGGGCATGGGATTTGCCGCAAATGCCTGGCGCTGTGCTTCGAAGATCAATTGCAGATCAGTGTTGGGTGCTGCGGTGGGCCTGGGCTCGGCTGGCATGGGAATCTCGACCGGTTCTTGTCAGGCGTTTCTAGAGTTCTGGCTCTGGAAAGTCAATCTGCCACTCGCCTGTGCTGCGGTAGCTTGCGTTACTATCGGCGGGAGACGAAACATCCAGCAATCATTGAGCGACCCCGTCGACATGGCCCCACGTATCAAGACTCGCGAACGTATCGTGCAGATCAGTCTGGAGCTGTTCAACCAGCAGGGTGAGCGCAGTGTCAGTACCAACCACATTGCTGCGCACATGGAAATTTCGCCAGGCAATCTGTATTACCACTTCCCTAACAAGCAGGCGATCATCGCCGAACTGTTCCAGGCGTACGAGGCTCTGGCCGAAAGCTTTCTGCAGCTTCCCGCAGGTCGCGCCCTGACTGTCGCCGACACGCGCGATTACCTGCTGGCGATACTCGACGGCATGTGGCGCTATCGTTTTCTGCACCGTGATCTGGAGCATCTGCTGGGCATGGATCCGGAGCTTGCAATACGCTATCGACGTTTTTCCAGACGCAGCCTGAATCGAGCCATGGCGATTTATGCCGGCTTCAACGACGCCGGCGTTCTCGCTCTGGACAGGCCGCAACTCGAATCCTTGACCCTCAACACCTGGATCATTCTGACCTCGTGGGTGCGGTTCTTGTGCACCTCGCGAGAGCTCACGCGCCTGGAGCAGGGTGCCGTTCGACGCGGCGTTTATCAGGTGCTTATGCTTGCGGCGGGCTATGTCACTGCGCAGTCTCGCGCCGAGTTCAAAGCCCTGTGCGATGAGTTTGCAGTTGCGCTGGACGAAGTCCTCGATTGAAAGTGTGGTCCCTGTATAGTCGATTCAATGCCTAAGGAGTCTGCCATGCCCATCGCGCAATTGATCACCCCTGAACAGCTGGCCGCACGTCAACGGGCGCCAGGCGTGGTGATTCTGGACTGCCGTTTTGACCTGAGCGACGTCGACTACGGCCAGCGAAGCTATGCGCTAGGACATATCGACGGCGCAGCATTTGCCGATCTGGAGCGCGATCTCAGCGGGCCCGTGAGCAAAGGCAAGACCGGCCGCCATCCGTTGCCAGACCCCCGGATGCTGGTGGAGCGTCTTCAGAGTTGGGGGGTGAATCCGGACAGCGAAGTGATTCTGTATGACGATGGACCTGGCGCCTATGCCGCCCGAGCCTGGTGGTTGCTGGCGTGGCTGGGCAAGCGCGATAACGTATTCATTCTCGATGGCGGATTGAAAGCCTGGCACGCCGCAGGCTTGCCGCTCAGTCTTGATCCGCCGGGCAATGAACCGGGTCGTTTCGCGGGCGAGCCTGATATGTCGCTGCTGCTCAGCGCCGATCGCTTGCAAGGGCGGTTGGGTAGCGCCGACATGACCCTGCTCGATGCCCGCGCCGAGCCGCGCTTTCGCGGCGAAGTAGAGCCCATCGATCCTGTCGCCGGACACATTCCCGGCGCCCAGTGCGCCGCGTTCACCGACAACCTTGGCCCGGACGGGCGCTTTCTTGCGCCTGCCCCCCTCAAGCAGCGTTTTGCAGAGAAGCTTCAGGGTAGAGACCCGAAGCAGTTGGTTGCCTATTGCGGATCGGGAGTTACGGCGTGCCACAACCTGTTCGCGCTATGCCTCGCAGGTTATCCGCTGGGCAAGCTGTATGCCGGCTCCTGGAGCGAATGGATTACCGACCCGTCACGTGAGGTGGCAACGGGCGGTTGAGGTCACGAGGGTTCAGGAAACCTGCTGTTGATGGGCGGCGTCGAGCCACAAGGGTATGCGCCGCTCCAGGTAATAGCCCGGATTCTTCAGCGAGCCTTCGACGAATCCTACATGGCCACCCTTGGCATGCAGCTCGAATTCGGTACACGACGACAGTTCGTCGGCCTCTGGCAAGCTGTGAGGAAACACGAAGGGATCGTCCGCCGCCTGAATAACCAGCGTCGGGGTCTGGATGCGTCCCAGAAAATAGCGACTGGACGCGCGGCGGTAGTAATCCTGCGCGTCGACAAAGCCGTGCAGCGGTGCGGTAACCCGCCCGTCAAAGTCCCAGAAGGTGCGCATGTTTTCCAGCGAACCCAGCGCTGCCAGTTCCGCGAGGCCTTCACTGAGGCCTTCGTGCTGGAACCGACGTTGTTTTTCCCGAACGTACTCGACCATCTCGCGCATGAAATGGCGCTGGTAGATACGCGAAAAACCCTGTCCCATCCGATTGGCGCTTTCGTCCAGCCGAAACGGCACCGATACGGCGACAGCACCCAATAGCTCACTGTTGGCGCCGGACTCGCCCAGATGCTTGAGCAGCACATTACCGCCCAGCGAGTAACCCACCGCATAAAGCGGCGCCAGTGGCCGCAGTGCGCGCAGGTGAGCGATCACCTCGGCCAGGTCTTCGCTGGCGCCTGAGTGGTAGCTGCGCGACAGCAGGTTCGGCTCACCCGAACAGCCGCGCCAGTTCAGCGCCACACTCGCCCAGCCTTTGGCCCCCAGCACCTTCTGCAGGCCAGCCACATAGGGAGAGTTGGAGGAACCGGTCAAGCCGTGCAGCACCAGCACCAGCGGTGCATCGGCCTGATGCGGCCCGTGCCAATCCAGATCGAGAAAATCCCCGTCCTGCAGCCACATGCGCTCGCGGGTACGCGACAGCACTGTCCGCTTGCGCCACAGCGGTCCCCATAACGTTTGCAAATGAGGATTACCTAGGCCGCGGGCCGGCATGAACGACGGGGCGGACGAAAGACGGGTAGGGGTCGTGAACACGGT
>JARDZH010000445.1 GCA_029240955.1 Pseudomonas sp.
CACCTGGGAAGTTGACGGCGGCGAAGTGCTCGCCAGCCAGGAAGTGCACAACATTGCGGTCGCCATCGGCGTCGATCCGGGCGCTGCGGACATGAGCCAGCTGCGTTACGGCAAGATCTGCATTCTGGCCGACGCCGACTCGGACGGCCTGCACATTGCAACCCTGCTGTGCGCGCTCTTCGTCCAGCACTTCCGCCCGTTGGTGGACGCCGGCCACGTTTACGTCGCAATGCCGCCGCTGTACCGCATCGACCTGGGCAAGGAAATCTATTACGCCCTCGACGAGAGCGAGCGCGACGGCATTCTGGACCGTCTGGTAGCCGAGAAGAAACGCGGCAAGCCACAGGTCACGCGATTCAAGGGTTTGGGCGAAATGAACCCGCCGCAGCTGCGTGAAACCACCATGGACCCGAACACTCGCCGACTGGTACAGCTGACGCTCGACGATTTCGCCGCAACATCGGAAATCATGGACATGCTGCTTGCCAAGAAGCGTGCCGGCGATCGCAAGAGCTGGCTGGAATCCAAAGGCAACCTCGCCGAGGTTCTGGTTTGACGCGAAGCTGGCTGGCCGGCCTGTTGCTGCTGGCCGCGCCAGTGTTCGCCGCACCGCTGGAGTCTCTCAAGCTGGTGTCCGAGCATCCGGTCGACGGCATGGTCGGCGGCAATCTGTCGGGCCTTGCGATATGCAACGGGCGTTTGTGGACCGTTTCCGATCGCGACGACAACGTTGTCTACCGGCTCGACACGGCAAACAAGGTCTGGAAGGCCGAACCGCACACGTTCGATGCGCCGGAGCCGCAGAGCTACTTGCCGTTGAACCTGCGCTCATTGGCGACCATGTCGTCGGTGGTGCGCGGCGGCAACCTGGACTTCGAAGGCGTCAGCTGCGATGCCGAAGGCAATCGCTACTTGGTCAGTGAAGCCTACGGCACGGTGCTGAAAGTGCCGGTCAATGGTGCCGCGACCTGGCTTGCGCTGCCGGAAGAGCTGATTGCTCAGGCCCGGGCCAATGGCATGCTGCATCACTTCAACGGTATTTTCGAAGGCCTTGCCGTGAACGCAGCCGGGGACCGGCTGTGGCTGGCGGCCGAGCGCGACAAGCGCGGGCTGCTGGTGGTGCGCCGTGACGGTGATCAGTGGCGTTGTGGACCAGGCTGCGTACTGCTCGCCGAGCCGGACCAGCCTGCTTCGGTGCCGGAGGGACACAAGGCGGTGAATCAGGACTACGCCGATATATCGCTGCACAACGGCAAGTTGTTCACGCTGGAGCGCTCGGTCTATCGCGTCTGCCGCCGCACGCTTGAAACCGGCCAGCTGGAGCGTTGCTGGTCGTTCCGCGATGAAGCGCGCAAACCCTCGCGGCGCTACGATCAGGCGTACGGTCTGACCGAGGCGTTGGTGGTGGACGAAACCGGCGCCTGGATCGGGACCGACAACAATTTTGGCGCCCGCGCCGATGGCGAGAAGCGTCCGGTCGTCTGGCGATTCGCCGCGCCGAAAGCGGGCTGGAGCGCTCCGTAATGGATCAGCCGGTTCCGGGCAAACGCGCCGGCAAAGTGTTGATGATTCTGGCCTGGGCGGCGGCACTGTTCCTGGCCACGCGTTTTTTTGGCGACTGGGAAGACAAACAGCAGAACCCGAATACGATCGTCAGCTCGCAGCATCGCGACGGTTATATCGAAGTGCAGCTGGTGGGCAATCGCCAAGGGCACTTCGTCAGCACCGGCGAGATCAATGGCCGGACTGTGCAGTTTCTGGTCGACACCGGCGCGACCGACGTCGCGGTGCCGGGCGATCTGGCCGATAGCCTCGGCCTCAGGCGCGGGCCACCGGTTACGGTGAGCACCGCCAACGGCAGCAGCCGGGGGTTCCGGACCACGCTCGACCGTCTGCAACTGGGCGATATCGTCCTGCACGACGTCCGAGCGCTGGTTGCGCCCGGTCTTGAAGGCGACGAAGTGCTGCTGGGCATGAGCGCCATGAAACAACTCGAATTCACACAGCGCGGCGGTGTCTTGCTGCTGCGCCAGTCAACGCAATGATGAGGCCCGCATGAGCGACTCCCTTGACCTCAGCCTGGATGGCGTAGAACGCCGCTCACTGGCTGACTTCACCGAACAGGCCTACCTCAACTATTCCATGTACGTGATCATGGACCGCGCACTGCCGCATATCGGCGACGGCCTCAAGCCTGTGCAGCGTCGTATCGTGTATGCCATGAGCGAGCTCGGCCTGGGCGCCGACGCCAAACACAAGAAATCGGCGCGTACCGTCGGCGACGTGCTGGGTAAGTTCCACCCCCACGGCGATTCGGCCTGCTACGAAGCAATGGTGCTGATGGCTCAGCCGTTCAGCTATCGCTACACCCTCGTGGACGGCCAGGGCAACTGGGGTGCGCCGGACGATCCCAAGTCGTTCGCGGCCATGCGCTACACCGAAGCGCGTCTGTCGCGCTATTCCGAAGTGCTACTCAGCGAGCTGGGCCAGGGCACCGCCGACTGGGTGCCGAACTTCGACGGCACGCTCGACGAGCCTGCGGTCCTGCCGGCGCGCTTGCCCAACATCCTGCTCAACGGCACGACCGGCATCGCGGTCGGTATGGCCACCGACGTTCCGCCGCATAACCTGCGCGAAGTCGCCAGTGCCTGCGTGCGCTTGCTGGATGAGCCGAAAGCGACGATCGAACAGCTCTGCGAGCACGTTCTCGGCCCCGATTATCCAACCGAAGCCGAAATCGTCACGCCACGTGCCGACTTGCTGAAAATCTACGAAACCGGGCGCGGCTCGGTGCGTATGCGCGCGGTCTATCGCGTCGAGGACGGCGACCTCGTCGTCACGGCGCTGCCGCATCAGGTCTCGGGCGCCAAAGTGCTTGAGCAGATCGCAGCGCAGATGCAGGCCAAGAAGCTGCCGATGGTGGCTGACCTGCGTGACGAGTCGGACCATGAGAACCCGTGCCGCATCGTCATCATTCCCCGCTCCAACCGCATCGATCTCGACGAGCTGATGCAGCACCTGTTCGCGACCACCGAGCTTGAGTCCACCTACCGGGTGAACATCAACATCATCGGTCTGGACGGCAAGCCGCAGCTCAAGAACCTCAAGGCGTTGCTCAGCGAGTGGCTGACGTTCCGCATCGGCACCGTGCGCCGCCGCCTGCAGTTCCGCCTCGACAAGGTCGAGCATCGCCTGCACCTGTTGGAAGGCTTGCTGACGGCGTATCTGAATCTGGACGAAGTCATTCACATCATCCGCACGGCCGAGCATCCCAAGGCCGAGTTGATTGCGCGCTTTGGTCTGTCTGAGATTCAGGCTGACTACATTCTCGATACCCGCCTGCGCCAATTGGCGCGTCTGGAAGAGATGAAGCTGCGCAGCGAGCAGGACGCGCTTCTCAAGGAGCAGGCCAAGTTGCTGGC
>JARDZH010000446.1 GCA_029240955.1 Pseudomonas sp.
ACCATCGCAGCGACGTCTTCCACCGTCCCTACCCTGCCCGCCGGGTGCTGAGCGTGATCGCTTTCAGACAGCGGCTCGGCACGGCGTACGGACGGGTCCCGCGCATCGATCCAGCCAGGGCTTACCGCATTGACGCGAATTTCCGGACCGAGGCTGATCGCCAGTGCGTGGGTCAATGCGAGCAACCCGCCCTTGCTGGCAGCGTAAGCTTCAGTATCGGGCTCGGACTGCCGGGCGCGGGTGGACGTCAGGTTGACGATGCTGCCGCAATGGGCGCGCAAATAGGGCGCACAATGTTTGGCCAACAGCATGGGGCCGCCCAGATTGACGCCCAGCACCTTGTTCCAGTGCGCCAGCGGCAGGCTTTCCAGCGTGCCATTGTGCGGGTCGGCCACAGCTGCGTTGCAGACCAGCGCGTCAAGCCGGCCAAAGCGCCTGAGCACCTCGGCCACTGCGCCCACCACCTGCTCCTCCACCGACACATCCATGGTGATGAACAGTGCGTTATCACCCAGCGCCTTGGCGACCTGCTTGCCGCGATCCCGATCCAGATCGGTCAGCACGACCTGCCAGCCCTCGGCGATCAGCCAGGCGGAAATGCCCAGACCGATCCCCCGCGCAGCGCCCGTTACTAGCGCCACGCGCCCGTTATGGGAGCTGGCGAATTGCATCGCCCACTCGCTCACAAGGCCGCCAGACCGCGCGCCAGGTCGGCTTGAAGGTCAGCGACATCTTCCAGACCCACGGCAACCCGGATCAGGCTGTCGCGGATGCCGGCCGCTTCACGTTCCTGCGGCGCGAGACGGCCGTGGGAAGTGGTGCTCGGATGCGTGATGGTGGTCTTGCTGTCACCCAGGTTGGCGGTGATCGAGATCAGGCGAGTGGCGTCGATGAAGCGCCATGCGCCCTCCTTGCCGCCCTTGACCTCGAAGCTGACGACTGCACCGAAGCCTTTCTGCTGACGTTGAGCCAGAGCGTGCTGCGGGTGGCTCTTGAGACCGGCGTAATGCACCTTCTCGATGCCGTCCTGCTGCTCCAGCCATTCAGCCAGCGCTTGCGCATTGGCACAATGAGCGCGCATACGCAGGTTCAGGGTCTCCAGGCCTTTGAGGAAGATCCAGGCGTTGAACGGGCTGAGCGTCGGCCCGGCCGTTCGCAGGAAACCGACCACTTCTTTCATCTGTTCGCTGCGACCGGCCACCACGCCGCCCATGCAACGGCCCTGGCCGTCGATGAACTTGGTGGCCGAATGCACAACGATGTCCGCGCCAAGCAACAGCGGTTGCTGCAGGGCCGGCGTGCAGAAGCAGTTATCGACGATCAGCATCGCGCCCTTGGCATGAGCGATCTCGGCCAGTGCGGCGATATCGACCAGTTCGGCCAGCGGGTTGGAAGGAGACTCGACGAACAGCATCTTGGTGTTGGCCTCGATTGCCGCGTCCCAGCCGTCGAGTTCGGCAAGCGGTACGTAGTCGACTTCGATGCCGAACCGCTTGAAGTACTTGTCGAACAGGCTGATGGTCGAGCCGAACACACTGCGCGACACCAGCACATGATCGCCGGCGCTGCACAGGCTCATGACCACCGCAAGCGTTGCGGCCATGCCAGTGGCCGTTGCCACGGCCTGCTCGGCGCCTTCCAGCGCCGCGATGCGTTCTTCGAACGAACGCACGGTCGGGTTGGTGTAGCGTGAATAGACGTTGCCCGGCACATCGCCGGCGAACCGTGCGGCCGCGTCGGCAGCCGTACGGAACACGTAGCTGGAAGTGAAGAACATGGGGTCGCCATGTTCTCCTTCAGGTGTGCGGTGCTGCCCGGCACGTACGGCGAGGGTATCGAACCCTACGCCTTCGAGGTCGCTGTCCAGCCGACCGGCATCCCATTCCTGAGTCATGCCGCCCCTCCTTGTCCAGTTAGTTGTTGTACAGATCGATGATCGCGCTCACGGCCTGGGTCTTGACCTTGGAGGCATCGTTGCGCGCCTGCTCGATCTTGTTCAGGTAATGTTCGTCGATGTCGCCGGTCACGTACTTGCCGTCGAAAACCGAGCAATCGAAGTTGTCGATCTTGATCTTTTTGCTCCCGCTGACCGCTTCGATCAGGTCGTTCAGGTCCTGATAGACCAGCCAGTCGGCGCCGATGAGGTCGGCAACGTCCTCGGTGGAACGGTTATGGGCGATCAGCTCGTGAGCACTCGGCATGTCGATGCCGTAGACGTTGGGATAGCGTACGGCAGGGGCCGCGGAACAGAAGTACACGTTCTTGGCACCGGCTTCACGCGCCATCTGGATGATCTGCTTGCACGTGGTGCCGCGCACGATCGAGTCGTCGACCAGCATCACGTTCTTGCCGCGGAACTCCAGCTCGATGGCGTTGAGTTTCTGGCGGACCGACTTCTTGCGCGCGGCCTGGCCGGGCATGATGAAGGTACGGCCGATGTAACGGTTCTTGACGAAGCCTTCGCGGAACTTCACGCCCAGACGGTTCGCCAGTTCAAGAGCCGCCGTACGGCTGGTGTCCGGAATCGGGATGACCACGTCGATGTCGTGATCCGGACGCTCGCGCAGGATCTTGTCGGCCAGCTTCTCGCCCATGCGCAGGCGCGCCTTGTAGACCGAGATGCCATCGATGATGGAGTCCGGACGCGCCAAGTAAACGTGTTCGAAGATGCACGGCGCGTATTTCGGGTTCGGCGCGCACTGACGGGTATGCAGCTTGCCGTCTTCGGTGATGTATACCGCTTCGCCCGGCGCCAGATCGCGAATCAGGGTGAAACCGAGCACGTCCAGCGACACGCTTTCGGACGCGATCATGTACTCGACGCCTTCGTCGGTATGACGCTGACCGAACACGATAGGACGAATCGCGTCAGGGTCGCGGAAACCGACGATGCCGTAACCGGTGATCATCGCAACGACCGCATAACCGCCACGGCAACGCTTATGGACGTCGGTCACGGCCGCGAAGATATCCTCTTCGGTAGGCTGCAGCTTGCCGCGCACGGCCAGCTCGTGAGCGAAGACGTTGAGCAGGACTTCAGAGTCGGAATTGGTGTTGACGTGACGCAGGTCCGATTCGTAGATCTCTTTGGCCAGCTGCTCGACGTTGGTCAGGTTGCCGTTGTGCGCCAGCGTGATGCCGTAAGGCGAGTTGACGTAGAACGGCTGAGCCTCAGCCGACGTCGAACTGCCTGCAGTGGGATAACGCACATGACCAATGCCCATGTGCCCGATCAGACGTTGCATGTGGCGCTGATGGAATACATCACGCACCAAACCGTTGTCCTTGCGCAGGAATAACCGGCCATCATGGCTTGTAACGATACCGGCAGCGTCCTGGCCGCGGTGCTGGAGGACGGTGAGCGCGTCATACAGCGCCTGATTGACGTTCGACTTTCCAACGATACCGACGATGCCACAC
>JARDZH010000447.1 GCA_029240955.1 Pseudomonas sp.
CGGCTCGAAAAAGAGCCTGGCCACCGGCGTGCCGATGGCGCAGGTGTTGTTCGCCGGCAGCACCATCGGCGTGCTGATTCTGCCGCTGATGCTGTTCCACCAGATTCAACTGATGGTCTGCGCGGTATTGGCCCAGCGCTATGCCAAGCGGCCGGAGTCGGTGCCTGATCTGATGGCGCAGGTTGATCCGTGAGCGCGATCGAACCATTCGCAGTGTTTCCGGACCAACAGCTTTGTTGTTGATGTTTGCGGGCTAAAGTTGAATGAATGCCGAGTCGCTCTGATCGTGAACCGACTGTCGCAGTTCAGCCAGCAGCTCAGGGGTATAAACGATGGGTAAGCCATGCGCGGTCAAGCGATTACAGGCATGCTCGACAAAGCTGCCCATCCCCCGGCGGTACTGCTTGCCATCAAGCAGGTAGGGACGATAAAACAAACCGCCCTCAAGGCTGCACAAGGGCATGGCGTGGGCAAGGTAACCCGCTTCCTTGTGTTTGCGCGTCGAGGGATAGCTCGCCAGTTTTCCGCTCACCACGTCGTCGGTGCGGTAGGCCCAGACCTCGATCCACAACGGTGGTGAATCGATGAGGAAATCAGCCGTCGGCCGACCTCCGCCGACACCTGGAAAATGCTCGATCGGAGGATGGTCGATGAACTCGTAATCAGCCAGGTGCAAAAGGTTCGCCACAATCGTTTCCGGCAGGGAATCGTAGCTGAACCCGTTCAGGCCCCGGTAAATGCCCCAGTTGAAGCGTTTCGATATCTCACGTACCCAGTTCTGTGTGGCGGCGTATTTGTATGAGCCCGATGAGGAGGCGTGCCAGTCGGATGACGATGCAAAATCGTTGTCGCGTATGTGCCGGACAAGATCGTCAAGGCTCATGCCTTGCCACACAGCGGTTTGCTCGAAACCCTGCGCGGCGCACAGATCGGCAGTCAGGCCTCGTTCGCGGATGTTGCGAATCAGGCTGCCGTAGGCACGCTCGAGCAGGGCGAGAGTGTCGAGCTGCTCGGCGTGACGGAGCTCTCCGGCTTTGTCCAGCAGTTGCTGGTTTGTCAGCCTTGAATAGTTGACGAGCGATGTCCAGCCGAAACTGGCCATGACATCTTCTTTCAGGCCTTGTTCGATGATGCTGGTGCTGGCGCCTGGGTAGCGCGAGACGAACTCTGCCCATGTCGCGGACTTTGTATCGCGAATGCATTCGATGGCGTCGTGCAGCGAAGCAATTTCATAGCTGCGCTTGAACCGGATACCCATATTGGCGAGAACCCGGTGGTGCACAAAGTCGCCAGCCATTCTGCGGCGGCTGATGAAGTTATTGATGTCGTTGGGCAGCTTTGCCCGAACCGCGCCAATGTTCGTAGCGCCAGCATCGATCGCGTGCTGAAACGCGCTGCGCAGGTCATCGTCGGTGAATTCGGCGAGCCGCGTGTTCACAGGCAAGTCCAGCGCTTGCTGCACGATCTCATATTTGCGCAAGGGTTTCTTCGCGCCTTTGGGGCTCGCCGCAGAAGGCTGCTTCAGATAGCGCATCGACCTTGGAAACAGCCGCTGACCGTCGGCAAATTTCCTGATGCCATGGGTCCTCAGCAGGTCGATATAGTACTGGTCCGGTTCGCAGGTTCTGTCTGCCGGCAAATAAGTATTGCTACAGCCCGGGTTGTCGCAGTAGGTGAAGCCCCGATAACGGACAAGGTCATAACTCCGTGCGTCATTGCGCTGGTGACAGAGGTTGCAGGTGATCGAAATGGCCTGGTTACGTTTGACCTGTGACTTTCGCTCCATCACTTCGAGCGTACCGTCGAATGTCATTTCAAAATCGAGCAGGAAAGCCTTGAACGCGTCCAGAGCGGTTTTCTCGAGAGAATGACAGTGTGGACATCGGGTCTCGCTCCACTGCTGAAGTTCGACGAACCTGAGGGCAACAGTGCCGCCGCAGGCAATATGCGTGTACTCGACCTTGTCGGCTCGACGGGCAGGCATGCTGGCAGGGAGCGCGAGGCGTTTTGGCGCGCAACATAAAGCGAGGGTCGACGGCGAGAGTTCAGCGGAGCGGGGCTTTCTGCGGGTTGCGTCGGATTGGAAAAAGGTGCCTTTTTTGCAAGACAGCGCTCGCGAACGCACGGTATGCCAACTTTGGGTCATGACCGCATCACCTTTTGTCCAGCGCAACAGATCGTTGGCAGAAATCGTCAGACGACGCAGTTCCGTTTGTCCCTCCTGGTCGTGGGTAACGTCATCCAGCCCCAGTCGTGTGGCAATGGTCTTCAGATACAGCAAACTCAATTTGCCCCGTGGATGGCACGGGATAAAGCCACAATGTCGTTTATCGCTGAGCAAGGTCTTGGAGTTTTTCAGATTCACCATGCCGCACGAATGGATGAGTTCGTGCACTGACTGGCCGTTGCTGTGCTGGCCACTGAGGCGCACGTAGCCAGCTGCGTGGATGATATCGAGGATGTGCTGATCGCTGTAGTCAGATAGACGAGACATGTACGCTGGCTGGCTCAAGGTAGTTTCAGACATTTGATCCACTGGAACAGTCCGTGTCGAGTCCTATCCGATACCGGAATACTTGACCGCCGCGGCCGCTCGCGTCGGCACATCCAGCGTGCGCAACAACGACGACACATGGATGCGCACCGTGAACGGCGAAATATCCAGTTCACGGGCGATTTCCTTGTTGGTCTTGCCTTGCGCGATCAACCGCAGCACGTCCTGCTGACGCGGCGTCAGCGTCGTCGCGGTTTCCAGCGGCAGCAAGCCGGACGGCGCCGACTTCACCAGCACCTCGCCATCACGGATCGCCAGAATCGCCTGGCCGATTTCATCCGGCGCAATGTTCTTGCCGATAAAGCCGTCTATGCCCGCCGCCATGACTTCACTGATCAACGCCTGATCGTCGACCATCGAAACTACGATTAGCGTGGTGCGCGGCAATCGTCTTCGCAAGTCGGCGAGCTGGGTGATGCAGGTCAACCCGGGAAAACGCAGATCGAGCATCAGCGTGTCCGGCTCGTCGCCCTGTGGCAGCAGCTCGAGCACAGCGTCGAAGTCGCCGGCCTCGCAGATATTCGCTGCGGGCAGCACGCGCTGTACGGTGCGCAGCATCGCCTCGCGAAACAGTGGATGATCGTCGGCTATGATGATCCGGCATGTCATGACGTGACCCTCCCTGGGTCAGGCGTGATTCAAGGCCTGCACCTTAGCACTGGACGCGAAGGTTGCCTGTAGGCTGCTTCCGAAACTGACGATTGCTGCACAAGGACGTTTACCATGAAGTTCGAGAAAAATACCGAACTCGACCAGGCCAACCTGCGCATCATCATCGCCGCCATCGCGGTGGTTTACATGGTTGTGCTGGGTTTTCTGCCGGGCCAGCGCTTCGATACCTACCTGCCGGTCATCAC
>JARDZH010000448.1 GCA_029240955.1 Pseudomonas sp.
AAGGCAACGCCGCCTCGCGCTTCACGAGCTGCAGCGCCTGTTCGCCGTGGCTGACGAAAGCGCTGCGCAGCACGTCATGACCGTCCACCGCTGCCTGCCACGCGGCTTTGAAACGAGTCACGTCCAGCCCGCTCACGTCGACCCGCAATTGGTTGATGTAGTCGCCCGACGCCTGCCCGAACAGGCTGTGAAACAGCATGCCCTGCTGCATCGGCGCCAGCCGGTAGATGTCGTCGATCGTGTCGGCCGGCACCGGCAGGCGATCGAGTTGCGGCTGAGTCAGGGACGCCAGCGGAAAATCCGACGGCGTTACACCTTGCGCACCGCTCAGGCAATGCTCGATCAGCGCGGTCAGCGCCTGTTCGTAGCGGCGGGCCAGGGCTTCGATGGTTTCGCCATTAAACACTTCGCGGCTGTAGGTCCAGTTCAGTTGCAGTCGACCTTCGAACACTTGGCCGGTAATGCTCAACCCGTTGCTCAGCGGGCCTTCCGGGTCCAGCGCGGTGCCGCTGCTTTGCGCGACAGGGGCGAACAACGCACCGTCCTGCTGGTCGAAACTGCCGTCGAACTGACCCAGATAATTGAACGTGACCTGTGGCTGCGGCAATGCGGCCAATTGCTGCGCGAACGGCGACTCGCCCAGATAGCGCAGCACACCATAGCCGATGCCTTTGCGCGGCACGGCGCGCAATTGTTCCTTGATGCCGCACAGGCTCGCGCCCGGCCCGGAACCCGGCGTCAAGCGCACCGGAAACAGGCTGCTGAACCAGCCAACCGTGCGGCTCAGATCCAGGTCGTCGAACAGGTCTTCGCGGCCATGACCTTCCAGCTGAATCAGCGCCGACGGCTGCCCGCTCCATTCGCACACCACCTGCGTGAGCGCGGTCAGCAGCAGATCGTTGACCTGCGTGCGATAAGCAGCAGGCGCGACCTTGAGCAGTTTGTGGGTCAGGTCCGCACTCAGCCACGACGACGCGTGCGCTGCATCGCGATTGCGTTGACTGCCCGCAGGATTGTCCGCCGGCACCTCCTGCCCTTCACCTTGCAGCACGCCCAGCCAGTAATCGTGCTCGGTAGCGAGTGCATCGCTCGCCCTGTAACGCTGCAACCGCTCAGCCCAGTCTTTGAGCGAGCTGGTCTTGGCGGGCAGCGCCAGCGCACTGCCGGACACCGCAGCGTGATAAGCCTGTTGCAGGTCTTCCAGCAGCACTCGCCACGACACGCCGTCCACGGCCAAGTGGTGAATCACCAGCAACAGCCGCTGTTTGCCTTGCGGCAGATTGAACAGCACGGCGCGCAGTAACGGGCCGCTTTCCAGGTCGAGACTGCGTTGGGCCTGGTCAGCCAGTTCGGTCAGGCGGCTGATGTCCTCCAGTTCATGGGTCCACAGCAGGTCGCGGGCTTTCGCCGGACTGAAGCTCGCTTGCCACTGGCCCTCCTGCTGGCTGAAACCCAAGCGCAACGCATCGTGGTGCTCGACCAGCGCGTTCAGCGCGGCGTGCAGCGGCGCGGCTTGCAACGCAGTCGTCGGCTCAAGCATCACCGACTGGTTCCAGTGCCAGCGCTCAGGAATGGGCAGCTCGAAGAACCGCGCCATGATCGGCAGCAACGGCATCGCTCCGCTCACCTGCTCCGCCACAACGGCGGGCTTTTTCTGAATGAGTTTGGCCACCGTCGCCAGTTGGGCGATGGTCTGCTTTTCGAACAGCTGCTTTGGGCTCAATTTCAAGCCCTGACGCTTGGCGCGGGCGATGATCTGCAGACTCAGAATCGAATCGCCGCCCAGTTCGAAAAAGTTGTCGGTGGTGCCGACCTGCTCCAGTTTGAGCACGTCAGCCCAGACGCTGGCGAGGATTTCTTCCACTTCGCCCACGGGCGCGGTGTAGCGTTGCACGACGGCGCCCGGTTTGGGCAAGGCGCGTTTGTCGAGCTTGCCGTTGGCGGTCAGTGGCAGACCGTCCAGCAGCAGGATCTGCGTCGGAACCATGTAATCCGGCAAGCGTGCCGCCAGCTGTTGGCGAAGGGTTTCAGCGTGCAGATCCGCGCCGCGCTCAGCAACGCAATATCCGATCAGCTGCAGCCGCGATTCATCGCCCTCGACCGGCAGCGCCAGCACGCACGCTGCTGCCACCGAGTCGAGCCCCTGCAGTACGCGCGCCACCTCGGCCGGTTCGACGCGATAACCGCGCACCTTGACCTGATCGTCGCCCCGGCCGATGAATTCCAGCCACCCCTGACGGTTACGGCGCATACGGTCGCCGCTGCGATAGACACGCTGCCCGCCATTGCCCAAAGGATCAGGCACAAAGCGCTCCGCGGTCAGCCCGGCCTGTCCGAGATACCCCAAAGCCACGCTGCCACCGCCGATGTACAACTCGCCAGCCACTTGCTCATCGACTGCATTCAACACATCGTCGAGCACATAGGCCTGTGCGCCGGGCAATGCCGTTCCGACCGGCACCGAAGGCGTGTGCTCTGCGCTGTGCACTTCGTGGGTAAGGACGCCGACTGTGGTTTCGCTCGGGCCGTAATGGTTGATGATCCGGCAACCCGGCTTGAGTGCGCGAACCTGCTCCACCAGCGCCGGCGAGCAGGCTTCGCCGCCGACGATCAGCGCGTGCCAGGGCAGCACATCGGCGGCGCGGGAGGCCTGCAGCAAAGCGGCCAGATGACCGGGAACGATCTTGAGCACGCCGACCCGATGCTCCGCCATGTAATCGGCAAAACCGTCCGGATCGAAACCCAGCGATTCAGGGAGCACATGCAACGTGCGGCCGGAACATAACGCGCCGAACAGCACCGTATGGCCCAGGTCCGCCGCAATGGTCGAGACCAGCGCCATGCTCGCGTCCGCTGCAAGATCAAGGCGCTCCAGCAGACCGCTCACGTAACCGGCGAGCGCGCCGTGGCTGACCAGCACGCCTTTGGGCTGCCCGGTCGAGCCCGAGGTGTGGATGACGTACGCCGGCGCTTCGGCGGCTGGAGCGGTATCGGGGTCTTCGCTCCGCTGATCCTGCCAATCCGTCGGGTTAAAACCCAACGCGCGGCAGCCGTCCGGTGTCAGCGTTTCAAGGCGCACATCGTCCTTGGCACACAGCAGCACGCCGGCCTGCGCGCGCTCGATCATCTGCCGCAGACGGGCGTCCGGCGCCTTGGTATCCAGCGGCATGTACACCGCCCCGGCCTTGAAAACCGCCAGCACGGCCATCAGCCAGTCCAGCGAGCGCTCCATCAATACTGCGACTGGCATGCCTTGCACACAGCCTGCATCACGCAAGTGATGGGCCAGACGATTGGCCGCTTGATCCAGTTCGCAGAGGCTCAGGGTCTGATCGAGGTAGCGTGCGGCCAGCGCGGACGGCTGGCTCGCGACTTGCCGATCCCATTGCTCAAGCACCGACAACGCG
>JARDZH010000449.1 GCA_029240955.1 Pseudomonas sp.
GTTACACGCAATCAGACAGTAACGATTCATGCGATAGATGCAGACTGGAGCAACGGGTGGCGAATGATCGTGGATCCGAACGGCAACGGCCCCGACGACGATGACCTGGTGTTGCTCCAGCGTACGCACCCCGCAAGAACGCGAGTGGTCGGCAACAGCAAAGTCGCCGAATTCCTGAGCTTCGATGGTCTTGGCGGGCTGCGGCGAGCTGCCAACGGCAGCCTGCACGTCTGCGTCAAGGACGAGCCCGTTAGTCACTATCGAGTGATCGTAAACATAACGGGCCGGGTGCGGGTTCAGGAAGCCAGGCGTTACCACGCGCCCTGCGCATGATCCGACTTACAGTAACGATTTGACGCGCAGCTCTTTGGGCATGGAGAACGTGATGTTCTCTTCACGACCGGAGAGTTCGTCAGCACCCACTGCGCCCCAGGCCTGCAGTTGTTGAATGACGCCCCGCACCAGCACTTCAGGCGCTGAGGCACCGGCGGTAATGCCGATACGCTCGACACCGTCGAACCAGTTGCGCTGCATGTCTTCCGCGCCATCGATGAGGTACGCCGGCGTCTGCATCCGCTCGGCCAGCTCACGAAGCCGGTTGGAATTGGAACTGTTGGGACTGCCCACCACGAGCACTACGTCGCACTCGTCGGCCAACTGCTTCACAGCGTCCTGACGGTTTTGCGTGGCGTAGCAGATATCGTCCTTGCGCGGCCCGCCGATTGCCGGGAAGCGCTTGCGCAGCGCATCGATCACCCGGCTGGTATCGTCCATGGACAACGTGGTCTGAGTGACGAACGCCAGGCTTTCCGGATTGCGGACCTGCAGGTTAGCGACGTCTTCTTCGTCTTCCACCAGATAGATCGCGCCGCCATTGCTGGCGTCGTACTGACCCATCGTGCCTTCCACTTCCGGATGGCCTTCGTGGCCGATCAGGATGCACTCGCGACCGTCGCGGCTGTAGCGCGCCACCTCGATATGCACCTTGGTCACCAGCGGACAGGTAGCGTCGAATACTTTGAGGCCACGGCCGGCAGCTTCGGTACGCACCGCCTGGGAGACACCGTGGGCGCTGAAGATCACGATGACGTCATCCGGCACCTGATCCAGCTCTTCGACGAAGATCGCGCCGCGCGAGCGCAGGTCTTCGACGACGAATTTGTTGTGAACAACTTCATGGCGCACGTAAATCGGTGGACCAAACACTTCCAGGGCACGATTGACGATTTCGATCGCGCGGTCCACACCGGCGCAGAAGCCGCGGGGGTTGGCGAGTTTGATTTGCATGCTGTGCCTCGTATCTACGTGCGGAGCAACCCGGCCGAAGCCGGGGTGTTGAGCCATTCAGGAGGCCAGGATCGCCTTCACTTCGAGTACGTGTACTTCGAAGTCCAGCGCCTTGCCAGCCAGAGGGTGGTTGAAGTCGATGGTGACCTCTTGGTCATCAAACGCTTTTACCACGCCCGGCAGTTCGGTGTTGGCCGCATCATTGAAGATCACCAGCAGGCCCTGCGACAGCTCCATGTCCTGGAACTGTGAGCGTGGCATGATCTGCACGTTCTGCGGGTTGGGCTGACCAAAAGCGTTTTCCGGCGGAACATGCACGGTTCTGCGGTCGCCCGCCTTGAAGCCGAAGATCGCCGCTTCAAAGCCGGGCAGCAAGTTGCCATCGCCAACCTTGAAAGTGGCCGGCGCCTTGTCGAACGTGCTGTCCACAGTGTCACCGTTTTCCAGGCGCAGGGCGAAGTGCAGCGTGACTTCCGTGTTCTGGCCGATGCGCAGCTCGGTGGCACCCGTAGCCGAAGACTGATCAGTCATGGGCGGTTTCTCCGGTTTTCTTGCTCTTGAACATGTCCAGCGCCAGCATGATCGCGCCGACGGTGATTGCGCTGTCGGCGACGTTGAAGGCCGGGAAGTACCAGCGGTTCTGCCAATGAACAAGGATGAAGTCGATTACGTGACCCAGCACGACGCGGTCATACAAATTGCCAAGAGCGCCGCCCAGTACCAGAGCCAGCGCAACGGCCAGCCAGGTATCGTCGCGGCCCAGCCGCTTGAGCCAGATCACCAGCACCGCGCTGACCACAATTGCAATCAGCGCGAACAGCCAGCGCTGCCAGCCTGCGCCGTCAGCCAGAAAGCTGAAGGCGGCGCCGGTGTTGTAGGCCAGTGTCCAGCTGAAATAATCCGGAATCACGATGATCTGCTGGTACAGGCTCAACGAGTTCTCGAAGTAGTACTTGCTGGCCTGGTCAATGACCACGACCAGCAAGCTCAACCACAGCCAGCTCAAGCGACCGAAACGGCCTTGGGGTGCGCTCAGCCCACTATCAAGCATAGTGGCGAACCTCGCCCGGACCGCTGATGTTGTCTACGCAACGGCCGCAGATTTCCGGATGCTCCGGGTTCACGCCAACGTCTGCGAGGTAGTGCCAGCAACGGGCGCACTTCGCGTGACCGGACTTGACCACCTTGAGCTTGAGGCCGGCGACTTCAGTCACCACGGCGTCAGCCGGAGCCGAAACCAGTGGCGCGACGGTCGCCGCCGACGTGATCAGCACGAAACGCAGCTCGTTACCCAGCTTCGCCAGATCGGATACCAGCGAGTCTTCCGCATACAAAGTCACTTCCGCCTGCAGGTTGCCGCCGATGGCTTTGGCCGCGCGCAGGTTTTCCATTTCTTTGTTCACGGACGTCTTCACGGCCATGATCCGCTCCCAGTAAGCGCGATCCAGCTCGAAGCCTTCCGGCATTTCGGTCAGGCCTTCGTACCAGGTGTTGAGCATCACCGACTCGTTGCGCTCGCCCGGCATGAACTGCCACAGCTCGTCTGCGGTAAACGCCAGGATCGGAGCGATCCAGCGTACGAGCGCTTCGGAGATGTGGAACAGCGCAGTCTGGCACGAGCGACGGGCTTTGCTGTTGGCGCCGGTCGTGTACTGACGGTCCTTGATGATGTCCAGATAGAAACCACCGAGCTCCTGCACGCAGAAGTTGTGGATCTTCGAGTAGACGTTCCAGAAGCGGTACTCGCCGTAGTGCTCTTGCAGTTCGCGTTGCAGCAGCAAGGCACGGTCCACAGCCCAGCGATCCAGCGCGAGCATGTCTTCGGCCGGCAGCAGGTCAGTGGCCGGGTTGAAGCCTGACAGGTTCGAGAGCAGGAAACGTGCAGTGTTGCGGATCCGGCGATAGGCGTCGGCGCTGCGCTGCAGAATCTGGTCAGAGACGGCCATTTCGCCCGAGTAGTCGGTCGCCGAAACCCACAGACGCATGATGTCTGCGCCCAGGGTGTCGTTAACCTTCTGCGGCGCGACCACGTTGCCCAGCGACTTGGACATTTTGCGGCCGTTCTCATCGACGGTGAAGCCGTGAGTCAGCAGCTCGCGGTAAGGCGCGTGG
>JARDZH010000450.1 GCA_029240955.1 Pseudomonas sp.
GGGAGCGATAGCTCGCGATAGCGGTTGATTGGCGAGGCAAGGATTCGCTTATCTGATGCGATCACGCCGACATCTTCAGCGGCTGGAGTGACGCCGTCGCGAGCTTCGCTCCCTCCCACAGGTACGTATCAACACAAGATGACACGCGAACGCGGATCATTGTGGGAGGGAGCGATAGCTCGCGATGGCGGTTGGCGAGGCAAGGATTCGCTTATCTGATGCGATGGCGGCCGTTCACCCAAATATCTTCCTGAAAAACGCCTGCATATCCGCCCACGAACGCTCATCAGCCGCTTTATCGTAGCCAATATCCGGGCCGCCGTGTTCGCCGTGGCTCAGGCGGTCGGCGTCGGGGTTGGTGAAGCCGTGTTTGGCGCCTTCGAGGCTGACGAATTTATAGTCGGCGCCGGCCTTGTCCATTTCATTCTTGAAGGCCGCGACGTTCTCCGGCGTCACCATGCTGTCCTTGGCGCCGTGCTCGACCAGCATTGGCACTTTGATACCCGGCTGTGCCGGGGTGTTGGTCACCAAGGCGCCGTGGAAGCTGACCACCCCCGCCAGCGGCTCGCCGCGACGAGCAGCATCGAGCACGATCTTGCCGCCGAAGCAGTACCCGACCGCCGCGATTTTGGCTGGGTTGGTCTGCGGCTGTTTCTTCAACTGTTCAAGCCCCGCGTCGAAGCGCTTGTCGGCCGCGCCACTGTCCTTGAGCGCTGCCTGCATGAACGCCATGGCGTCTTTCGGGTGCTCGGTGTTCTTGCCTTCGCCGTACATGTCGATCGCCATCGCGCTGTAGCCCAGCGCTGCCAGGTCGCGGGCGCGGCGTTTGGCGTAATCGTTCAGGCCCCACCACTCATGAACCACCAGCACGCCCGGGCGCTGGCCTTTGATGGCATCGTCATACGCGTAATAACCGACCAGCCTCGTGCCGTCGGCACTCTGATAATCGACCTGCTCGGTCTTGACCGCCGCTTGGGCCAGTCCGGCGCAGGCCATCAGGATCAATCCAGTCCACATACGCATGTTCGACTCCTTGTTCAGATAGATGAGGCATGGACCGCAAGCCTAGCCGATTCTCCCGTTCAGCACAGGTTCAGAGCGCGTTCAGTCGCAGTTCAGCGCGGCGCATTTACTGTGTAATCATCCCGAAACGGGCTGCCGCGAATCGCGAACACCGGCTCGGGCGCTATGATGTGACACGGGCCGCACCGGCCCAATTTTTATCTTGAGGCTGATCGCGCCTGGGAGAGCTGCATGAAGTTGCTGGTGGTTGAGGACGAGGCGCTGTTGCGTCATCACTTGCGTACGCGTCTGACCGAGGCGGGCCATGTGGTGGAGTCCGTAGCCAATGCCGAAGAAGCGCTGTACCAGGTGGGTCAGTTCAATCATGACCTGGCGGTGATCGATCTGGGCCTGCCTGGAATGAGCGGCCTGGACCTGATCCGCCAGTTGCGCACGCTGGGCAAGGGGTTCCCGATCCTGATCCTCACCGCGCGTGGCAACTGGCAGGACAAGGTCGAAGGCCTGGCGGCCGGGGCCGACGACTATGTCGTCAAGCCGTTCCAGTTCGAAGAGCTTGAGGCGCGCCTCAATGCCTTGCTGCGACGCTCCAGCGGTTTCATTCAGGCGACCATCACCGCAGGCCCGCTGCTGCTGGACCTCAACCGCAAGCAGGCGACCCTCACCGAGCAGCCGCTGGCGCTGACCGCTTACGAATACCGGATTCTCGAGTACCTCATGCTGCATCATCAGCAAGTGGTGCCCAAAGAGCGCTTGATGGAGCAGCTCTACCCAGACGATGACGAGCGCGACCCGAACGTGATCGAAGTGCTGGTCGGGCGTCTGCGGCGCAAGCTGGAAGGCGACGTCGCGTTCAAACCCATCGATACCGTGCGCGGTATGGGCTATCTGTTCACCGAGCGCTGTACATGATCCGATCGCTGCGCCTGCGCCTCATGCTGGGCGCCGCGACCCTGGCCGTCATCTTTATGCTCCTGATGCTTCCGGCACTGCAAAGCGCGTTCAGCCTGGCGCTGCGCGGTGCTATCGAGCAGCGGCTGGCGTCCGACGTGACCACCATGATTTCCGCCGCACGGGTGGAGGACGGCAACCTGCTGATGCCGTCGCTGTTGCCCGGCGAGCAATTCAATCTGCCCGGCAGTCGCCTGTTGGGCTACATCTATAACCGCCAGGGTCAGTTGGTGTGGCGGTCCCTCGCCACCGAAGATCGAGACATTCAATACCACCCGCATTACGACGGGCAGGGCAGCCAGTTCGCTCGCGTCCGCGAGTCGACAGGGGATGAATATTTCGTCTACGACGTAGAGATCAAACTGCTCGGCGGGCGTAATGCCGCGTTCAGTATCGTGGCGATCCAGCCGTTGCGCGGCTATCAACAGACCATCGACGATCTGCGCACGAAGCTTTACGTAGGGTTCGGCGCGGCATTGCTGGTGCTGCTCGGTCTGCTGTGGATGGGCCTGACCTGGGGCTTGCGCGCGTTGCGGGGTATCAGCCGTGAACTGGATTAGGTGGAAGCCGGAGCGCGGGACAGCCTCAGCGAAAAGCACCCCAGCGAACTGCTGCGCCTGACCGACTCGCTCAACCGCTTGTTGCGCAGCGAGCGCGAGCAGCGGATTCGGTATCGCGATTCTCTTGACGACCTGGCGCACAGCCTCAAGACGCCACTGGCGGTGTTGCAGGGCGTCAGCGAAAACATTGCCAAGCGGCCCGAAGACATCGAGCAGGCGCGGGTATTACAAACCCAGATCGAACGCATGAGCCAGCAGATCGGTTACCAATTGCAACGCGCCAGCCTGCGCAAAAGCGGTCTGGTGCGCCATCACGTCCAGCTGCGGCCGGTGGTTGAAAGCCTGTGCAACACACTGGACAAGGTGTATCGCGACAAACAGGTCAAGGTAACGCTTGAGGTGCCCGACCATTGTCAGGTGGCAATGGAAGAGGGCGCGTTGCTGGAAATGCTCGGCAATCTGTTGGAGAACGCCTACCGGCTGTGTCTCGGTGAGGTGAAGGTAAGTTTTCTGGAATCACCGCTGGGCGATGAGCTCTGCGTCGAAGACGACGGTCCCGGCGTGCCGCGGTACCAGCGTGCGCGGGTGCTGGAGCGCGGCGAGCGACTGGACCGGCAGAACCCGGGGCAGGGGATCAGGCTGGCCGTGGTCAAGGACATCATTGAGAGCTATGCCGCGCGGCTGACCCTGGATGATTCCCCGCTGGGTGGTGCGGCGTTCCGGATTCATTTTCCGGTGCAGTGAGGGCGCCTCGCCCTTGTAGGAGGGAGCGAAGCTCTGGGCGGCCATCCGACAATGCGAT
>JARDZH010000451.1 GCA_029240955.1 Pseudomonas sp.
GCCGGCATCAATTCCCTGGGCCGCGGCGAGGTGCCGTACGACTCCTCGAACGGTTTTGTCTATCAGCCCGGCGCCGCAAGTCTGCTGGTGGTGTCCAATGGCTGGACGAATGTGCTGGCGCCAGAGGTCAACGCCAGCACTGCGTCTGGCAGCATCCGCATCGGCACCTGTAATCACCTGGCATGCGCCAATCCGGCGATGCTCTATTCCAATGGCAGCATTACGGCGGCCACCAACAATCAGTTCGAACTGGCCGAAGCGGTGCGTTTCGGCACCCGTCACCTGGCATTGGCTGTGGGTGCGGTCAACATCGGTACCGCTGAAACACTGGCGGCGGCCGGTCGCCTGCCTGCCGGCCTGACGTTGAGTCAGGGCGTGCTGGACCGCTTGCTGCGCGGCGATACTCAGTTTGCTGCGCCAGCCCTGGAAACGCTCAGCCTGACCGCTCGCGACGCGTTGAACTTTTATGGCAGCGTCGCGCTGGACACCGTGGATCCTCAGACCGGGCGCAGCAAGTTGCAGAATTTGATCATCACGACCCCGGCGATGTACGGCCTGGGCGATATGAGCGACGTGGCGACCATCCGCACAGCCAACCTGATCTGGAACGGCGCCACTCAGGCGCCCGGGGCCGTGGCCAGCGGTGGTGCGGGCAGCGGACACGGCACGCTGTACATTGAGGCTCAGCGCATCGATTTTGGCTACGGCCCTTATTCCCAACCCAACGGCCTGGATCAGAACGCTCGTCTTGCGCTGGGCTTTGCCAACGTCAACCTCAACGCCAGTGATCGTATCACCGCCAACCACAAGGGCAGCCTCGCGGTTTATGAAACGCAGGGGGCTTACGACCCGATCAAGGGTTATCTCTACAGCGGCGGCAACCTGAACCTGCGCACACCTCTGCTGACCGGGGAGGCCGGCTCGGTGAATGCGCTCAAGGCCGGCGGCAGTCTGGTATTGAGCGGACCGGCCGGGACGGCGCTCGCCGATGCACTGGGTGCCGAACTGACGCTGGCGGGGCGTAACGTGGTGCTCGACGGCCGGATTGCGCTGGCCAGCGGCAAATTGCAGGTCAAGGCCGACGGCGATCTGACCCTCACGAGCGGAGCGAACCTGGACCTGGCGGGCCGCACCTTGCCATTCAACGATATCAACCAGTACAGCTGGGGCGGCGACGTGGCGTTGTACAGCCGCGACGGCAATATTCGTCAGGCGAGCGGCTCGCGCATCGATCTGTCGGCGCAGAACAATCAGGCCGGCAATCTGAGTGTCGTGGCACTGTCAGACACCGCAGGCGAGGTCGATCTGCAGGGTGAGATCCGTGGCAACAGTACAGGGCATTACGATGCCGGCGGCACGTGGGTACCTTACAAATCCGCTGGCGTGGACATCCGCGCGCAACACTTGGGTGGCGCACTGAATGAACAGTTTGCTGCGCTCAACCAACGCTTGAACGTCGGCCAAGTCTTCGGCAGTCGCAGCTTCCAGTTAAAACAGGGCGATCTGGTGGTCGGCGATGGCCTCAAGGCGGGCGAGGTCTCGGTATCGCTAGACAACGGCAGCCTGACGGTGAACGGCCTGGTCGATGCCAGCGGCGAACGGGTCGGCAACATTCGCCTGTCCGCCGCCCATGGCCTGAATGTGGCGGGCGGTGCGGTGCTGGATGCTCACGGTCGGGTACTGCGGGTCGACAGTTACGGCAAGATTATCGACGCGCCCAACCGGGCCATGGTCGAACTCAGTTCCGGCGACGGCCTGCTGACACTCGCTCCCGGTGCGCGGATAGACCTGCGCCATGGCACGGACGCGGCAGTCGGCACACTGGCGGGTCAGAATGACGGTCGCCTGCGCGGCACGCTGGAGCTGAACGTACCGCGACTGGGCGCCGATGACATCGCCATCGACGCCCCTGGCGCGTTGATCATCCAGGGCGCGCGGTCCATCGGGCTCAATGCCGTGCGCCGCTATACCGATGCCGCCGACGGGGTGGATCCAGCGGCCAGCGGCCGGCCTTATCAAATCATCGACCAGGCTTACCTGAACCGCATCCACGCTGACAACGACCTGTTCATCAATGCAGCCTTGGGCAACAGTGATCTGTTGCAGCGCAAACTGGCAGGGTTGAACAATGCGCGGTATGCCGATGCCTTCCATTTGCGCCCAGGCGTAGAGATTGCGAGTAAAACCGCCGACGGCGATCTGGTGGTACAGGGCGATCTGGACTTGTCCGGCTATCGCTACGCCAGTCTCAACCCGAACACCGGCAAAACTTCGGTGTACGGTTCTGGCGAGGCGGGGAGCCTGGTGATTCGAGCCGGAGGGGACCTGGATATCTACGGCAGCATCAACGATGGTTTCGCGCCGCCACCGGAAACCGTGGACGATGCCGGATGGAAATTGCTACCGGGCGTCCAGCCGTTTGGCGGCGATCTGATTGTGCCGGGCGCAGGCGTGACGCTGGCCGAGGGCACGTTGTTCCCAGCGGGCGTCAAGCTGAACTATGACCTGCCGATCCAGGCCGCCGTCCTCGCCAGCGGTACGCTGTTGCCCACCGAGGCCGTGCTCGCCGGCCCCTATACCCTGCCGGCCGGCACCGTGTTGAGCGCAGCCGTACACGATGCCTCCGGTAACCTGCTGTATGGCGCCGGAACGCTGCTCAATGACAGTGTGATATTGCCAGCCGGCAGCCGCCTCGGCGCCGGGACCCGCCTCGGTCAGGCTACCGGGATGCAGGCCATGCTCTGGCCAAAAGGCGTGCCGTTGCCCAGTGTTCTGGATGACCAGCAGCGTTCGGTGGGTGTGAAGTTGAATGGGGCGCTGGCGCTGCTGCGTGGTTCCCTGATTCCGTCGATGACCGATGTGGTGCTGGCCGCCGACACACCCTTTATCGAACTTCGTTCATTGAACGGTACACGCCAGGGCGCGAACTGGGCGATCGCGAGCATGTTGCCGTCGGGCAGCGCATCGTGGTCGATGCGGATGGTTGCGGGTGCCGACCTGCAAGCCGCTGACAGTCGGGTGGTGAAACCCGTCACCAGTACCGGTGACTTGCGGCTGGCGGACACCCACCTCGGGATTCTTGTCACTGAGAAAAAGCTCGACAGCACCTGGTCGGCGGATAACCCGCTGGGTTATCCGGCGGGCAGCGTTGTCAGCGATGAGGATAGTTTCTGGTGCGATTTGATTCCCGGGGTCTGTCTCCCTCCGGCCAAGTTCCTGTGGGCGGATGGCAACATGATGGGCATACCCGCCGGAACCCCGGTCAGTGACGACGATCTGTTCTGGTGCGACATCGACCCGGGGAACTGCCTGGCCAACAAGGGCGGGATAAACGCCAGTCCCCATTCGCAGATGTTCAGCGTGCTTCGCACCGGTACTGGCGATCTGGATTTGA
>JARDZH010000452.1 GCA_029240955.1 Pseudomonas sp.
CGCACCGAGCCGGCTCGCCGCACGCTGCGCCGCCTTGCGACCGATGCTCTGGGCATCCGCCAGCAGTTCGCCCTTGCGGCTGACGTCGTACCAGTAATCACGCTGCATCTGCCCTTCGCCTTCGGCGATCATCACGCAGCTCAAGCTGTGCCGGGTCGATGCATAGCCGCCTACGAAACCATTGCTGTTGCCGTAGATGCGGCAGCCCTGGTGCGTATTGAGGGTCGTGCCATCGGCGTTCTTGATACGGCTGTCGGCATCGAACGCGGCTGCTTCACACAACAGCGCCTGCTCGATGGCCTGTTCCGGCGTGATGTCCCACGCGTGGTACAGGTCAAAATCCTTGTTTTCCTTGGCCATCAGCGCAGGATCGGCAAGGCCGGAGCTTTCGTCTTCCGACGTGTGCTTGGCGATGGCCAAGGCGGCGGCAACAGTTTCGCGAATGGCATCGGCGCCGCTGGCCGACGTGCTGGCCGAGCCTTTGCGCTGCCCGACATACAGGGTGATGCCAAACCCCTGATCGCGGTTGAACTCCACCGTTTCCACTTCACGCTGACGGACCGACGTCGACAGCCCTTGCTCCAGCGACACCGCGACTTCGCAGGCGCTGGCGCCCTGACGCTTCGCCTCGGCGATGATCTGCTCGACCTGTTCCTGCAGTTCGGGCAAGGCCTGCGGGCCGACGCTTTGGGTTGCACTCATGACTTTCTCCATCAAATTCTGCTTTCGGCACAGGCCGAATACCGAGCGGGCCGGACAAGCGGCCCTCGACTGGTTATCATGGCGGCGTTTATTTGCGGACTGCCCCCATGGTTGATTCTTACGACGACTCCCTCGACGGGGAGAAAAGCAAAACCCAGGTCAAACGAGAGCTCAATGCTCTGGTTGATCTCGGCGAGCGACTGACAACACTCAAGCCCGACGTGCTGGCCAAGCTGCCGTTGACCGATGCGCTGCGCAAGGCTCTGGCCGAAGCGCCCAAGCACACGGCCCACATCGCGCGTAAACGGCACATCCTGTTCATCGGCAAGCTGATGCGCGACCAGGATCAGGAAGCCATTCTGCAGTTGCTCGACCAACTCGATGCCTCCACTCGCCAGTACAACGAACGTTTCCACGCCCTTGAAAAATGGCGCGACCGTTTGATCGGCGGCGACGACAGCGACCTGGAAAAATTCGTCATCGAATACCCCGATGCCGATCGCCAGCAGCTGCGGTCGTTGATCCGTCAGGCTCAACACGAAGTTGCACGCAACAAACCGCCGGCCACCAGCCGCAAAATCTTCAAATACATCCGTGAGCTGGACGAGATTCAACGCGGCCTGCGTTGATCCCGACTGCGGGGCCGGCTCCGGCCAGCCCCTGCTCACTGTCAGTTACCCGTGCCACCGACCGTGATCGCATCGATCTTCAAGGTCGGCTGACCGACGCCTACCGGCACCGACTGCCCGTCCTTGCCGCAGGTCCCGACGCCGCTGTCCAGCGACATGTCGTTGCCCACCATCGATACCTTGCTCATGGCTTCCGGGCCGTTGCCGATCAGCGTCGCGCCTTTGACCGGTGCGGTGATCTTGCCGTCCTCGATCAGATAGGCTTCGCTGGTGGAGAACACGAACTTGCCGCTGGTGATATCGACCTGCCCGCCGCCCAGATTCGCGCAGTAGATGCCCCGCTTCACCGAAGCGATGATTTCCTGCGGGTCGCTCTCGCCGCCGAGCATGTAAGTGTTGGTCATGCGCGGCATCGGCAGATGCGCGTAGGATTCGCGACGACCGTTGCCGGTGCGCGCGACGCCCATCAGCCGGGCATTGAGCTTGTCCTGCATGTAGCCTTTGAGAATGCCGTTCTCGATCAGCGTGGTGCACTCGGTCGGCGTGCCTTCGTCGTCGACACTCAGCGAGCCACGGCGGCCAGCCAGCGTTCCATCATCGACGATGGTGCACAGGCTGGACGCGACCTTCTCGCCCATCCGCCCGCTGTACGCTGAGCTGCCCTTGCGATTGAAGTCGCCTTCCAGACCGTGCCCGACCGCTTCGTGCAGCAGCACGCCGGACCAGCCCGAACCCAGCACCACCGGCAGCGTTCCCGCTGGCGCCGGGATGGCTTCGAGGTTGACCAGTGCTTGACGCAGTGCTTCGCGCGCATAGCCCATAGCGCGATCATCAGTGAGGAAATAGCGGTAGTCGGTTCGCCCGCCGCCGCCATGTCCGCCGCGCTCACGACGCCCGTTCTGCTCGACGATCACGCTGACATTGAAACGCACCAGCGGACGAACATCCGCCGCCAGACTGCCGTCGGCAGCGGCAACGAGAATGCGCTCCCAGACGCCGGCCATGCTCACCGACACCTGCTGAATGCGCGGGTCCAGCGCACGGGTTGCGACGTCGATACGCTTGAGCAGCTCGACCTTTTCGGCACGGCTCAGCACTTCCAGCGGGTTATCCGGCGCGTACAACTGGGCCACGTCTTGCGACGTGAACGCCTGGACCTTGCCGTTTTGCCCGGCGCGCGAGATCGAACGGGCAGCGCGGGCTGCGGTGGTCAACGCTTCCAGATTGATGGCGTTGCTGTAGGCAAACCCGGTCTTCTCACCGGACTGCGCACGCACGCCCACACCTTGATCCAGGTTGAAACTGCCTTCCTTTACGATCCCGTCTTCAAGCGACCAGGACTCGGAAATCACGCCCTGAAAATACAGATCGGCCGCGTCGATGCCCGGACCCGCCAGCTCGCCCAGCACCGATTGCAGGCTGTCGAGACTCAGGCCGCCGGGCGCCAGAAGATGTTCGCTGACAGAGGACAAGTCACTCATATTCACTCCGAAGCAGGCCGCACGGCGTCCTGCGAAAAAAAGCGCCGGTGACTGGACACCGGCATCCGCGCCCGTATGGACGCCTGTTCTTCAATGTCTCGTTGCGCCAGCAGCACGGCCTCGCCTTGCGCCTGGCTGGCCAGCACGCGACCCCAAGGGTCGACGATGGCGGCATGGCCGTAGGTTTCGCGCGGGCCGGCATGAACCCCGCCCTGGGCTGCGGCCAGCAGATAGCACTGGGTTTCGATGGCGCGTGCGCGGATCAGAACCTCCCAGTGCGCAGCTCCCGTTACCGCTGTAAACGCCGAAGGCGCCGTAATCAGTTCAGCGCCCGCTTCACGCAGCGCCGTGTAGAGTTCAGGAAAACGCAAGTCATAGCAGACACTCATCCCCAACCGTCCGACCGGGGTGTCGACCACGACGATGTCATTCCCATGAGCATAGTCATCCGATTCCCGATACCGGCCGCGAGCGTCCGCCACGTCCACGTCGAACAGGTGCAGCTTGTCATACCTTGCGACCTGTTCGCCGTGTTCATCGATCAGCAATGAGCACGCGGTCACCTTGCCGT
>JARDZH010000453.1 GCA_029240955.1 Pseudomonas sp.
CCCAAACCCAGCCGGAGCATTTTGTCAGTCTTACCGACGCCTGCGCTTTTGTCGTACAACATCCGGCGCTGGAAACCACGTTGGACCAGCACTGCCACGTTATCGGCCTGAAGCCTGATCACCCGCTGTACACCCTGAAGCCGCTGCAACTGCTGGCCAAACTCAAGCCGCTCGACCCGCAGAGCGCCCACGCCACCCGCTGGGCCGAGTTCTGGGAAGCACGTGCGCCCGGCACCCCGGTTTCGCGACGCACACGCGCCACCGAGCTATACCGATCACATTTCGAAGCGAGCGCTGACGCCGCTTACGCCAGTAAAGTCATCAACGCCGAACAGCGCGACCTGCTGCAGCAAATCGTTGATTCAGGTTCCACCCCAGCGATGTTCAAAGGGCAGTCCGTTCACCTGGAAAAACCGGCACTGGTGCTGAGCAATCACAGCAAAGTCAAACTGCCGGGGGCTTGGGTGATCAGCACGGGGGACCGGGCAACGGCGCGAGCGCTGCTCTACCTGCCCTGCCGCCCCGCGTGCATTCAGGCGTTCGACAATCGAGTGGATCTGCAGACGTGGCTCGCCGGTCAGGTACAGATCCCTGGCGGCCTGCCACGCCAGATCCAGCGCTTCGATTACAGCGCAGCGACAGATCCGATGATCACCGGCGCCAGCGATCTGTTCGCCGACCGGCAGCAGGCGCAGCTCAATGCCTTGCGCAACACCAACCGGGGCAAACCCGGGTTGCGCGAACACGCTGCGCAAGCGCTGTTGCATGTCGATCTGATTGACCATCAGCGCAGCACAGCGATCATCGTTGCAACACCGGCCAAAGCGCTCACTGCGCAAGAACCCATCGCAAGTGACGCCCCTCCGTTGTTCGGCAGCCTGTCCGCTGGCATTCCGCTGGCCCTGAGACATGCCTCGCTCAACCGCGAGCGCGATGCACTTGAACACTTGCTGTCCAACGACCCGGACGGCACACGCTTGCAACAATGCCAGGACGCCCTGAAAGCGCTGGAAAGTGCCGAGCAAGCCTGCGAAAAGGCCAGCACCTCGTTGTTCGACAACGCCGCCGTCTCCGACACGGCGTTCGCTGCGATTTGTCAGGCTCACAAGGATGGCTTGTACGCCGAGGCGAAGCTGCAAGCGCTACTCGGGCAAATCGACAGCGCCGAACACGACCTGCTCAAAGCCGTTCTGGACAACCCTGTGGCCAATGCACGCGATGCAGACTGGATCGCGGCCAACCTGACACTTTCGCTGAGCGAAACCCGCGACACGATCACTACGGTGCAGCGCGAAACGCTCAAGGGTGTACTGGTATTCACTCGGCAAGCTGCGCTGGCGGACCGCGCCTCCAACACGAGTCTGCTGTTGTATTGCCCAGGCAGCGGCGGTGGTCTGCAACGCTTTCCCGATCGCCGTACCTTGGCACTCGATTTTTTCAAGATCAGCGAGCAGGACAGCGAATCGGCCTTGCAACTCGACGCCATCGCCTCGGACCCGCTGCGTTATTGCCTCAACGCACTGATCGTCGATTGCGAGACGCGGACCGCCACCCTGCGCGATCAGTCCGGGCATGCCGATGCACTGGAAATTCTCCGCCAGGATTGCACAGCCGCTCTGCAAGTACCGGTCAGCGCCGCCAGGAGTCTGATGTTCGCGCACGAGCAAGAGCAGCAGCGCAGCGGTGTTCTGGCCACTCATCTGCCGAGCTGGCTGGTGCGTTTGCAGAAAAGCGAGCGGGCTGCGCTCAAAGAGCGCATCAAGGCGTATATCGAGGCGATGCGCAAAAGCCACGCGCTGATGACACTGGCACTGGAACCGCGCGACGACTTCACCCGTAAACATCTGTACGCGCGCCTGCGCAAGGACTTTGCCACCGAGGGCTATTTTTCCGTGCAGGTCGAATTGCCCGATTCCACCAAAACCGAAACCGTAGTGGAAGCCACCCCCACCGGCCCGCGGCGTAAAACGGTGATCGTGCCCGGCGCCACGCGCAGCACGATGTCACTGGAAGACCTCGCCCAGTTGAACATCGACAACGTTCAGTCAGTGCTCAATGACTCACTGTCGCAACGCCTGATTTTCATGCGGGTGAAGGTCAGTGCCGCGCGCCAACAGGATCGCAACCGTCTGCTCAACGGCATCAACCTGAGCTATCTGCGTAAAGTCCTGCCGGAGCTGGACCTGCCCAAGGCCTATGAGCGCAGGATCCTCGAAGCCTTTAATGGCGCGCCCGGCGAAGCGCTGTTCGTCAGACAGCATCGGCGCGAAGGCCTGATCGAACCCTGGCGCCTGCTGCTGAAGATCCAGAGTGAAAATGCGCGTGCACAGAAACACCTCGACCGCAATGAGGCTGAGGTGGTGAACATCGCAATCGATGCCGATACCGCTGAAGCCTGGCGCGCTCAAGGCAAGCGCATCGTACTGCTGCCGGTCGCGCTTAAAACTGGCGGCAAAGACACCCCGCGCGAAGGTCCGGTGACCTTGTCCGGCGTGACCTTCATTGAAGAGCAGATCAGCGGCACTACACTGCTCTACCTGCCGGACAGTCCGGATCAACAATTTTTCCGCCGTTACGACAGTCTCGAATCAGCGCGCAAAGGGCTGTTCACACTGTGCGCAAGTGACCGCTGGATCGAATACCTGGCGGGCAAGGCCTTGCAGGGCAATGTTCGCGCGCATGTCAGCCGCATCGGTCAGGCGCATGAAAAAAACTTCGACGCCATTATCGAAGTCGGCGCACGCTGGCCGGCAAGCACTTCGCTGGCCGCGCACCTGCTCGATGCGCACATGGGTCGCTTGCTCGAAGCCCATCGCGGCAGCTCGCGCTCCAACGATGCGCTGTTCTTCGAACGCTATGCACTCAAAGGCCCACGGGCGTTCAACTACATAAAAATGGCGATTGGCATGGTCCCCTTTGTCGGCACCGTCCTCGCGCTTTACGATGCGTGGAACGCAGCCAATCAGGCCGTGGCAGCGTTTTTGCGCGGCGACGTGGCAGACGGGCTGGCGGAGCTCGAGTCAATGTTTCTCTCATTGATCGACGCGCTCATGGATCTGCTTCCGGGCGAAGCGGTGGCCTCGACTCTTGCGCGGTCCACCCGCGCCCTGACACGTGCGCGCCAGTTGCATGCGCTGCTGGGCAACGTTTCGGCCTTGCACGGTAAAACCCAGCGGCGGGCCCGGCATGTACTCGCCCGCTTTCAGGATTACGACTACGAACTACCGCTGTCCCTGGCCGGGATCGAGCCAGCCAGCCACGGGTTGTACCGTGGCGTTTACCGGCATGCCGACGGCGATTTCATCCAGCGTCAGGGGCGCATCTACCAGGTGGAGCTGGGCACGGGCTCACACAACTGGCGCCTGGTCGGCAATTCGCGCAA
>JARDZH010000454.1 GCA_029240955.1 Pseudomonas sp.
GGACAACCGCCAAGTGTTCCCGCTGGACCTGAATCAGGCGGATCCGTCACTGATCGCCCGCATTCCGGGGATCGGCATTCGCACCACACAGCGGCTGGTCGAGCTGCGCCGCCAGCGGCGTATTCGCTACGAAGACCTTACCCGTCTGCGCTGCATTCTGGCCAAGGCTAAGCCGTTCATCATCACCAGCGACTACCACCCGCCACAATCGGAAACCAGCAGCGAGTTCCTGCATCAGCAATTGCGCGACCGTCCTCAGCCTCAACAAATGGGCTTGTGGGGATGATCTGCCTGGACTGCGACGACCTGTTCGACACTTGGCGCAAACAGGCGCGCTGGCTGTTGAGTCACGGCATCGACCCCAGCCGGGTCAGCTGGACAGCCAGGGACGCCGCCGATCTGTTCTCCAGCGACGAAGAATTGCCGGAGTCCAGCGGGCCTTTTCAGGCGCGAGTGCCCCTGGAGTTGCTGGAAATGCTGGAAAGCGCGTCGGGCTTTCGCGGCGACCAGCGCTGGAGCCTGCTGTACGAAGTGCTCTGGCGGGTGAGCCATGGCGATCGCACGGCAATGCTGGCGGGTGACCGGTTGGGGAGCGAATTGCATCGGCGGCTCAAATCCATCCGCCGCGAAGCGCATCACCTGCACGCCTTTCTGCGCTTCGTGGCCTTGCCACCGTCTGGGCAGGACGCTGAGACGATGCGGCCGGAGTACGTCGCATGGCACGAGCCGGCGCACGACATTCTCTACAGCGCAAGCCAGCATTTCATCGGCCGGATGGGTCAGCACCGCTGGCTGATAGCGACGCCTCATGACGGCGTGTACTACGACGGGACTCGGCTTATTCATGAGCGCATATGTCCCGCGGCCTGGCAGCAAATGGCTCGTCAGGTGGATGATCCGCATGGCGAGCTGTGGCTGACCTATTACAGCCACATTTTCAACCCGGCCCGCCTGAACCCGAAGGTCATGCAAGGCCACCTGCCGGCGCGGTTCTGGAAGAATCTGCCCGAAGGTCCGCTGATCCCCGCGCTCATCACCCAGGCCCGTACCGGCAAACAGCGTGATGGCCAGGCCAGTGATATCGGCGCCAGACGCGGCAAGAAGATTGCGCATAAAAACGCAGCGGCAGGCGAACACCCCGCAGGCCCCGTGGGAGGGAGCGAAGCTCGCGAAGCGGCCGGCACGGTTGTCCAGAACTAACGCGTCATTCTTCGTAGCGGGTAAACGCGCCGGGCGGCGTACCGCCTTGCCCGCGACTGGCCCTAAAGCAGCACCGTCCCGTCAACACAGGTCACCGTCTCGCCGCCCACCCAGATATCCTCGCCGATCCGTTGCACGTGGACGCGGCCCTTACGTCCCATCGCCGTGCCCTGGCTGGCAATATAGCTGTCCGGTGCCAGCCCTTCTTGGAGCACCCACCGGGCAATCCCCGCGTTCAGACTTCCGGTGACCGGATCTTCCGGCATGCCATCTCCCGGCACAAAGGCTCGTACTTCAAAGTGCGCCTCGTCGCCGTCGACGTGGGGATCCCACGGCGCGAACACGCCGACGACCTGCCCATCAAGCTTGCTGTAGTCAGGCTTCAACGCCAGCACACTGGCGCGGTCGGTAAGCCGCAGCGCCAGCCAGCCCGGACCGTTATCGATCCACCGCGCATCGACCAGCGAGTCGCCGTTCAGCCCCAAGGCCGCTCGCAGCCGATCGAGCAGCGCGCCGTCCACCGGCCCTGAGCGCACCAACGGCGGCGCGGTGAACGCCAGGTGCGAACCGTCGCGGCGGATCCGCACCAGCCCGATGCCGCACTCCTGAACGATTTCGTCACCTTTGGGCGTGCCGCCATTTTCCAGCCAGGCGTGACAGCTGCCCAACGTCGGGTGACCGGCAAACGGCAACTCCGTCAGTGTGGTGAAAATCCGTACGCGATAGTCGGCGCGAGGGTCGGTGGGCTCAAGCACAAAGGTCGTTTCGCTCAGATTGGTCCAGCGAGCGAACGCCGCCATGGTCGCCTCGTCCAGAGCGTCAGCGTCCAGCACCACCGCCAGCGGATTACCCGCCAGCGCCTTGCGACTGAACACGTCCACCTGTTTGAAATTGAACTTGCGCATGTCCCTGCCCTCTGCTGGAAAGCCTGCGAGAGTGGCACGCGGCGGCGCAAACGAAAAGCGCCGGGCGCGTATCGCACCGATGGCACCCCGGCAACATCGCCCATGTCCAAAGGAGGTCGCGTATGTCCGTCAGCGGTTCGCTGGACAAACTGTGCCAGATCATGGCTGATAAACCGTTCGTGGTCCTGACCGGTGCGGGGATCAGCACCGCTTCGGGCATCCCCGACTACCGCGACAAGGACGGCGTGCGGCGTGGCCGGCAGCCCATGATGTTCCAGGAGTTCGCCAGCAACCCGGCCGCCCGGCAGCGTTACTGGGCGCGTGCAATGCTCGGCTGGCCGCGCATTCGCGGCTGTCAGCCCAACCTCGCCCATCACGCGCTTGCCGACATGCAGGCGAATGGCGTTATCAGCGCGCTGATTACCCAGAACGTCGATGCCTTGCACAGCAAAGCCGGGAGCCGCGATGTCATCGAGCTGCACGGGAATCTGTTCGGTGTGCTTTGTCTCGATTGCCAGCAGCGGCTGGATCGGGCCGACGTCCAGCACACGCTGACTGCGCAGAACCCTTACCTTGCCGGCGTCGACGCCGTTCAGGCGCCGGACGGCGACACGCTGCTGGACCCGGCGTTCGAGGCTGCGTTCAAAGTCCCCCATTGCCCTTACTGCGCCGGCGAGCGTCTCAAGCCCGACGTGGTGTTCTTCGGCGAGAACGTCGCACCACAGACCGCCGCCAACGCCATGGCGGCCATTGAGCAGGCTGCAGGGTTGCTGGTCATCGGCAGCTCGCTGATGGCCTGGTCGGCGTTCCGGTTATGCCGGGCGATGGTGGAACAAGGAAAGCCTGTCATCGCCATCAACTTCGGTAAAACCCGCGCCGACGAACTGCTTGCGCTGAAAATCGAGGAATCCTGCGAAGCACTGCTGCCGGCGCTTGCCGAGCGTCTGCTCGCCAGGCCCTAGAACAGACCCAGCTGGCCGCCGATCAGCGTGCCGGAGTCGTCGCCCACGAACGGCAGAATCGCGTCTGCCAGCGGCTGCAGCTGGCGCGTGACGTAATGGTCGTAATCGATAGCGGCGCGGCGCACTTCCAGAGGTTCAGGACCTGCCACGGTCATCACATAGCTGATCCATCCGCCGCGCTGGTACTGGCGCGGCCTGCCCAACTGATCGTTGCATTCGTCTGCGAGTCGCGCCGCCCGGACATGCGGCGGCACGTTGCGCTCATAGTCGTCCAGCCGCCTGCGCAAGCGTTTGCGGTAGATAAGCAGGTCGT
>JARDZH010000455.1 GCA_029240955.1 Pseudomonas sp.
TGCATCGTGATCGACGATGGCCGGAATGCGACCGTTGGCGCTGATTGCTTGAAAACCTGGCTGCTTCTGCTCGCCTGCCCGAATGTTGACCGGCACAAGGCGGTGCTCGACGCCCAGTTCTTCCAGCAGGATCCCGACCTTCAGTCCGTTCGCTGTCGGCCAGTAGTAGAAATCGATCATAGACCGTAGGCCTCGATCGAAGGGCTCATTTGCGACTTGTTGTAATTGAGCACGGTTCCGTCGTCCTTGACCCCGTAACGGTTTTCCAGCTCTTCGAGCGGTCGTCCGTACAGATGGAAATGCAGGGTGGCACGTTCGCCGTCGACGCGGATGCCGTGCAGGTCGTCGCCCAGAAACGAGATCGAGGTGCCAGGCTGGACGACCACTTCTTTGTCCAGACGCAGTTCGGCGCGGGCAGCGTCGCGACCATCGTCGACGCGGGTGAACACCCGATTCAACTCCTCGCCTTCGACAGCGACGATGACGGCCCAGGTTTCATGGTTGTGAGGGATGGTGCTTTTGCCCGGGAGCAACGAGTTCAGGTACAAGGTCGGGGTGTCCCCGTCGTCGTTCAGGCGATAGCGGAACTGGACAGTGCCATCCTCCCCCGCCGGTGCGGGGAAGCGCTCGAAGTTGAACAGGTCGCGGCGCTCAGCCAGTGTTTCAAGCAGACTGACAATCTCGCTCAAGGCGTTGCGGTCGACGCCACGCTGGTGGATTGCACGGATTTTTTCAAGGAAAGGCTGCACTACGGAATCGGACATGATCAGGTCTCTTCAGGCGAATAGTGAATGAACGGGCACGGTTAAACGGAAAGGCTGTAGCGCCCCAGGTTGCTGAAAACGTCGGGAGCCGGTCGGGTTTGCCGGCGTCCGCTCTCGCCCAGTGAATGGCGTAGGAATTCCCGCGTTCTTTCATTTTCAGGGTGTTGGAATATCTGTTCGGCGCTGCCGAACTCGGTGATCGAACCGTTTTCGGTGAAGTACACGACGTCGCTGATTTCCTCGGCGAAGCGCATTTCGTGAGTCACCAGCACGCACGTCATCCCTTCCTCGGTCAGCTCGCGAATCACCGTCAGCACCTCCCCGACCGTTTCAGGGTCAAGCGCCGAGGTCACCTCGTCGAACAGGATCAGCTCCGGGCGCATTGCCAGGGCGCGAGCAATGGCGACGCGCTGCTGCTGCCCGCCGGACAACTGCCCCGGATAGGCGTCGGCCTTGTGCTCCATCCGCACTTTGGCAAGCAACTGCAACGCTTCGCGTTCGGCCTCTGCCTTGCTCCGCCCCAGCACCTTGCGCGGCGCGATCACCAGGTTTTCCAGCACCGACAGATGCGGAAACAGGTTGTACTGCTGAAACACGAACCCGACCCGCTTGCGCAAGGCGATGAAGTCGGCCTCGCTGCTCAAGGCATGCACCTCGGTGCCGGCCACGCTCAAGCTGCCTGCCTGCGGACGAAGCAGCCCGGTCATGCAGCGCAGGATGGTCGATTTACCGGAGCCTGAGGGGCCGATGATGGACACTGCCTGGCCGCGCTGCACGTCCAGGTTGATCCCTTTGAGCACGCGGTTTTCGCCAAACGCCAGATGCACGTCTCGCAGGCTGATCAAAGGTTCAGAAGGCATAGCGACGCTCCAGGCGTTGAGTCAGGCGGGAAATCGGATAGCAGTAGGCGAAGAACAGCGCCAGCAGGCTGAAGTAGATGAGCACGGTGAAGCCGGTCAGGTTGACGGTGTTGCTGGCGATCTGCGCGGTGTCGATCACGTCGTGCACGCCCACCAGCGAAGCGAGAGCGGTGCCCATCGTCACCACGGCGTAGAGGTTCATCCAAGGCGGAAGCATCCGCTTGAAGCACTGCGGCAGGATGATCGAGCGGAAGATCTGTCCTCTGTCGAACGCCAGCGAACGCGCCGCCTCCCATTGCGTGCTGGGAATGGAGCCGATGGCGCCACGGAAAATTTCCGCGACATTGGCGCTCGCCGGCAAGGCCAGCCCCACGGTCACCTTGAGCCAGTCCGGGAACGGCAGCCAGTGGCCTGCGACATGAATCTCGAAAGGAAAGACATAGGTCGTGAAGTAGATGAGCACCAGCCACGGCGCGTTGCGAAAGACCTGTACCCACACTCTTGCGGCGAGTCGCAGCGGCGCAAAAGGCGACAGGGCCAGGGCGCCGATGACCAGACCGGCCACGGTCCCCAGTGCAATGGCCGTGATGCTGATCAGGATGTTCTGCAGCAGCCCCACGCCCAGCGCCGGCGACCACTGCCATAGGGCGAGCAATATTTCAGTGACCATAGCCGGGCATCCTCAAACGTGTTTCGAGGGCTCTGCCCGCGCAATTGACCAGGAAACTCAGGATGCCGAAGAACGACAGCAGCAGAATCATGAGTTCGATGACGTTGTCGCTCTGGGTCCAGATCATGATCGACGCATAAGTGATGTCGTTGACCGCAATTGCCGACGCCACGGCGGTCATCTTCACCAGATCGATCAGGTTGTTGACCAGCGCCGGCAAGGCGAACCTCAGCGCCAGCGGCAGCTGTACATTCCACAGCAGCTGACGGCGGTCGAACGCCAGAGAACTTGCAGCTTCCAGCGTGACCGATGGCACGGCCTCGATCCCGGAGCGCAGCGACTCGGCATGAAAGGCCCCTTTGTGCAGCGAAATCACAATCACGACCCAGGCAAAGGGCGTCATCGGATTCGCCGTGCCCACGGCTTGGGTCAGCAACATATTGAGCACCAGGAAGGCGCAATACAGCTGCACCAGAGTCGGCGTGTTGCGGGTCACTTCAATGAAGACTCGCGCCGGAAGCGCCAGCCAGCGGCGCCCACTGGTCAAGGCCGCCGCCAGCGCCACACCCACCAGCAGACTGCCGATGATGGTCAGCAGGCATAGATAGAGCGTGGTCAGCGCACCTTCCAGCATGCTGCCGCGCTGATAGGCATCCAACAGGAACTGATAATTGAGGCCGAGTTTCTCGGCCGCCTCGACAAAGCCTTGCAACCCGAAGCTCATGCGTCCGCCTCTTGCAGCAGCGCGCAGGCGCGGGCGATTCTCTGCCCCGCCTCTACAACGCTCTCGACGGCCGTCGCGATAGACACCCGAAACCACGGCGACAGCCCGTAGGCGCTTCCCGCTACGACGGCTACGCCCTGCTCCAGAAACCAGTCGACCAGATCGTCATCGTTGCGGATCGGTTGCCCATCCGGCCGAACACGCTCGATCAACTGCGCGCAGCGCACAAATACGAAGAACCCTCCATCGGGCGTCAGCACCTGCAAGCCGTCCACGCCGGTCAGCGCCTGCACCAGCCGGTCTCGCCGCTCACGGTAGGCGGCGACCTGAGGCCGAAGGAATTCGAGCCCGCCGTCGAAAGC
>JARDZH010000456.1 GCA_029240955.1 Pseudomonas sp.
CGCGACGCGCCACTTCTCGGCGACCGAATACTGGTACTCGACGCTGCCGGCGACCATGTAGCGGCCGCCTATGCGATCGCCGTCGGAGTTGGTCGGTGACAGGTTCTGGTAGTCGTAGCCACGCACGCTCTGATCGCCGCCGGCGAAAAAGCGCAGGGACGGCGGGATGGCGCTGTAGCCGTTGGTGAAATTGCCGCCCACCTGCAATCTGCCCAGCAGCCGGTGGTTGTGCGCAAAGGTCGTCAGGCCTTTGACCAGCGCGTCGCCACGGATCAGGTTGGCGTCCGACAGCATGCCTTCGGCAGCGGCCTGGGTTTCCACTTGCAGACGGTAGCCGTTTTGCGGATCGATACGGTTGTCGCTGCGCAGGTAGGAAAAACTGACCCCCGGCATCAGCAAGGTGCTCAGCCCCGAATCGTCGCCCAGCCGGTACTCCTCGCGTTGCCATTTGAGAGAAATGACCCGTTCCCAGCCGCTGGGCAGCCGGCTGTGCCACTCGGGCCCGACGGTCAACAGCTTGCTGAGGCTGTCGGTGCCGGCGATTTCTTCGTACTGGTAACCGCCGGCGTAGCGCAACTTGTCGGTCAACGGCGGGTCGAGCGGCACGTCATACCAGATCCCGACGTTCTGACGCGGGGCCGAAATTTCGGATTCCAGGCCCCAGCTGTGGCCTTGCGGATTGATCCAGTGGCGGGTCCAGTTGGCGCGGCCGCGCGGGCCGACGTCCGTCGAATAGCCCAAACCCAGGCCCATGGTGCGCGGCTTGCGCGTTTGCAGCAGCACATTCACCGGGATCACTTGCCCGACCGCCGCCGTCGGCGCCGCATCGACTCGCACCCCTTCGAAATAACCGCTGGCCTGCATCGCTTGATTGAGCTGCGCGATCAACTCGGAGTCGTACGGCGTGTTTTCCTTGAACGGCACCATTCGATCCAGCAGTTGTTCATCGAAGGGCGTATCGCCAGTGAACTTCACCTGCCCGAGCGTGTAGCGCGGGCCGCTGTCGTAAACCAGTTCGATGTCCGCAGTCCCGGCCCTTGGGTCGACTGCCAGACGCTGCTGGGTGAAACGCCCGCTGAAGAAACCGTACCGCGAGGCCTGGTTCTGGATCAGGCTCTTGGCGTCTTCATAATGACCGTGGTTGAGTATCGCGCCAGGTTTCAGCGCATCGCTTTTAGGCACCTTGAACGCCTTGAGCGAAGCCGCCGGCCCTTCGACACGCACCGTGACGTTGCGCAAACGCACGGGCTCGCCCGGGTGGATAGTGACCACCAGACGCGGATCGCGGCCATCGACCACTTCGCTGTCGATTTCCGCCAGGTAGTAACCCAGAGCCTGCGCGGCTTTCTGGGCCTGCTGCTCGGCACCGAGGCTGAACTGGCGCAAGGCTTGGGCGTCACGTTCACCCAGACTGCCGACGTACCCCTCGACGTTGGACTTCAACGCCGCATTGGCGGGCTCGACCCGGACATCCAGCCGCGGTTCGGCATGGACCATGGCGCTCAGGGACAACACGAGCGCGCTGCTACTCACAACTTTGAAAACCTTCATGGGCGTGGATGCTAACACGATCAAAGGGTGCCGCTGTAACACGCCAAAGGCTTGAATTTTCAAACCTTTATGCCATGACAGGCTGCGAACCCTGGGGGTTTGGGTGGAAAAACACGTGCTCCAGGATCGGTCCCACGGCTACCTCACCGATTTCCTCGTAGCCCTGTCGCCTGTAGAACTCAAGATAGTGGGGATTTCCGGTGTCGAGTACGACTCCGGCGGAATTTTCATCCACGGCGCACCATTCATGCAGCGCCTGCAGCAACTGCTCGCCCAGATGATGCCCCTGAAATTCCGGCAATACCCCGAGCAGCGGCAGTACGTGTACCGAGTCTGACGGCAGGCACGCCAGTACCGAGTTGTAGTACTCCAGATATCGGCGGGTGCAACTCAGGCCCGTGCTCATGATCATGCGCAGTCGCCATGCCCAGCTCTCGGTCACGCCCAGACGACGCTGCGGCGGCGCGATCAGTGCCACGGCAACCATGCGGTCGTCGATGAACAGGCCCAGCGCCGGGAGATCCTGCAAAAAGTGCTGCTTGACCAGTTCGCGGACGGTTGCCCGCACACGATGCTCATAGCCCGAGCGCTGCGAGTTGAACAGCCAGGCGAAGCTGGGTTCATGGCGGTAGGCCTGAAACAGCAGGGAACGGGTTTCTCTGGAGTAACCGCTGTCCAGCTGGCGAACTTCGGCCACGAGGGCGGTGGTCTGGGTCATGAAAGATCGATCTCGCGGTGACGGCACTGCTCGGTGGGCAGCGCTCCCTGGCACAAGGTTCGAGTGATGGCACGCAGCGACAGTTCCACTGCGCTTTTCTGCCTTTGTGAGCGTAGCAGCCCGGCACCGCAGGCGACTCGGCCCTAGCCCTGAGCGGGCGCGTCGGCTAGCATCGCGTTTTGCTATTGCTCAGGACTGCCGCTTTATGAAAATCGTCTCGTTCAACATCAACGGTCTGCGCGCTCGACCGCATCAGCTGGCAGCGCTGATCGACAAGTACCAGCCGGACGTGATCGGGCTGCAGGAAACCAAGGTGTCGGACGACCAGTTCCCCCAGGCCGACATCGAAGCCTTGGGCTACCACGTGCATTACCACGGGCAGAAAGGTCATTACGGCGTCGCCCTGCTTTCGCGCAAAATGCCGCTGGCGCTGCACAAAGGCTTCGACACCGATGACGAAGAAGCGCAAAAGCGTTTCATCTGGGGCACCTACGCGGACGACGATGGCCAGCCGATTACCATCATGAACGGCTACTTCCCACAAGGGGAAAGCCGGGATCACGCGACCAAGTTTCCTGCCAAACAGCGTTTCTACGCCGACCTGCAGCAACTCCTGGAAACCCGCTTCAGCAACGATCAACCCTTGATCGTCATGGGAGACGTCAACATCTCGCCGCAGGACAGCGACATCGGCATCGGCGCGGACAATGCCAAGCGCTGGCTGAAGTCCGGCAAGTGCAGCTTTCTGCCCGAAGAGCGCGAATGGATGGAGCGTCTCAAGAGCTGGGGCCTGGTGGACACCTTCCGCCATCTGTACCCGGAAGTGATCGACCAGTTCAGCTGGTTCGACTACCGCAGCCGTGGCTTCGAAGATCAGCCCAAGCGCGGCCTGCGCATCGACCTGATCATGGCCTCCGCCGGTCTGCAGCCGCGGATCAAGGCGGCTGGCGTCGACTACGATCTGCGCGCCATGGAAAAACCTTCCGATCATGCGCCGGTCTGGCTCGAACTGAGCTGAGCCGACCGCGGTGCTCCGACGTGCTTGATCGTCCTCGCTGGATCTCGGGCAGGTCGGCGGTCATCACGGGAC
>JARDZH010000457.1 GCA_029240955.1 Pseudomonas sp.
AGCAGTTCGGGGCTGTCCTTGTCCAGCGGGCTGCTGGTATTGGCCGAGCGCTCCAGGCTGAAGCCTGTGACGACATAAGTGACGTCGACGCCGGCCGCGGAAATCCGTGACAGGTAATCGGCACGTGGCGAGCGAATGCCATTCTCGTAGTTGCCTTGCGCATTGGTTTCGACGCCGCCAATGGCGCCCATCGCGCTTTGGGAGAGCTTGAGACGCAACCGTTCTCGCTTCAGCCGAGGGCCTATTCCTGTCATTCGTCTGTCCTCAAGAAATCGCTCGCCGAACTTCGCCGGCGTTACAGCACTTTAAGGGAAGGAACAGGCGGCTGCCCAAAAGGGTCGCGTACGACAGCCGAAGGGGACCACCTACAACATGTCCTGTGTACTTGCCAATCATCCGATTGGGTGATGGCACATTATACATGTCGGTAGGAAATAAAAAGAGCGCATTCCCCCCGACTGTGTTGATTTTGCGGGGGGCGGCATCCAAACGGAAGGGTTATCTACGGGGTGCACTTCGAAAGCGTGCACCGCTCATCGGCAAACGGTGTTGGTGTCCCGATTCCAGCGGCCAGCCGTGTCGGCGATGGCGTCGGCCAGTTTTGCCACCGCTTTCTGATGCGCGACGATCAGGTTGCCCATGCCTTCGCCGGCCTGTTCACGGATCACGCTGCTGCACGTGAGGTTGGCGCGTTTACCGCCTGGCACCGCATCGCCGTTGCGCCGGCTGAGGGTCCAGACCACGTCGATCAGCGCGTAGCTGTTCGGGGCCGACTCGAAGCGTCGGACATCGGTGCGCACCGAGACCACCGGGCGCGCGCTGTCCTTGGGAAGCCCGGCCATGTCGCGGCTGCCGAAGCGCTGTTCGAGTTGCGCGGTCAACGCATCGTGGAATTCGTCGCTGAGCGGCGCGCCCCAGCGTTCGGTGTCGAGAATGCCGAGGCTGCCGTTGCCCTGACGGACCACCAGCGGAGGCTGATCGACCTGAACCTGCATCAGGACCGGCAACATCTCGAACTGGAACGGCGCCGGCTGGGCTGGCGCCGAGGCGTTGTTCATCGGCGCGATCAAGGTGTAGTAATTGGTCTGCGGAGAAGAACAGGCGGCCAGCCCCATAGCGGTGGCCAGTACGAAGGATTTCAGGCGCAAGGTCATTGGTTGGCTTCCGTGTCGATGGCTCGGGAGGAGGAGGGCGCGTTGAACGAGCGGGGCGCAGCCTCGCTGGTGCGGCCGCGGATCAGGGCTTCAGGGTGACGGCTGAGGAAGTCGGTCAGCACCCGGACGGAACGGGCAGTGCGCTGGACCTCTTCCATCGCCTGGCCCAGTTGCTGACGCGCCGGCGAGTCATCCGCGAGCGACTCGTTCGCCGTACCGAGGGTTTTCTGCGCTTGCTGCAAGGTGCCACGCATCTGCGGCAACACGCTGCTGTTGACCTGTTTGAGCGTCTTCTGCAACTCGCTCAGGCTGCCGTTGAGGTTGCCCGCCAGTTCGTCGAGCGGCAGACGGCTGACCTTGTCGACGAAGGCCTGCAGTTGCTCCTGAAGCTTGTCGAAGCTACCCGGCATCGTCGGGATTTCCATCGGCCGGGCTTTGGGGTTGAACGCGACCTTACTGGCACGTGGATCGAAATCCAGCGCAATGTAGAGCTGGCCGGTCAGCAGGTTGCCGTTGCGCGCCTGTGCCCGCAGGCCGTTCTTGACGAACATTCCCAGCACCCGCGCCGATTTTTCCTCTTCACTGCCGCTGCCCGCCAGTTGCTCGATCTTGTCCTGGGCGATGCCCAGACGATCGGGATAGATCACCGCGCCCACGATACCCGGGAAGGTCTTGCTCACCGGGTCGTAGTCCAGATCCACCGATACGACGCGACCGATGTTCACGCCGACGAATTCCACCGGCGAGTTCACGGCCATGCCGCGTAGCGACTGGTTGAAACGCATCCGTACGTAAATCGGCTCGCCGTCGGGCGGGGCCATGGCGGTGGGCTGATCGTCGAAAATCTTGAATTCGGCATTTTCGTCGGCAGGGACCGAATTGGGGCTCCAGTTCGGCTCGCGAAACGCGATGCCGCCGGACAGGATCGAGGTCAGCGACTGTGTGTTGACCTTCAGGCCGGTGGCGCCGACCGATACGTCGACGCCGCTGGCGTTCCAGAAGCGGGTGTCGGTGGTGATGAACTGGTCGTTAGGCGAATTGATGAAGATCTGCAGGTCGACACCTTTGCCGTCCTGCGACAGGTTATAAGACACCACCTGACCGACCTGAATGCGGCGGAAGTACACCGGCGAGCCGATGTCCAGCGAGCCCAGATCATCGGTGTGCAGGGTGAAGCGTTTGCCTTTTTCGCCGAAGGTCACGGGCGGCGGTGTTTCCAGGCCAGTGAAGTCGGTCTTGGTGTCCTCGGAACTGCCCGCGTCCGCACCAATGAAGGCGCCGGACAGCAGCGTGTCCACACCGGACACGCCATGCGCGCCGATCCGCGGCCGTACTACCCAGAACTGACTGTCCACGCGGGTGAACGGGCCGGCGCTGTTGTTCAGCTCGATGGTCGCCAGCACATGCGTGCGGTCGTCGCTGAGGTTGATGTCGGTGACCGTACCGATGACCACGTTCTTGTACTTGACCTGGGTCTTGTTGGCTTCAAGACCTTCGGCTGTCAGGAAGGTAACGGTGATCTTCGGGCCCAGGTTCATCCAGTCATGGAACGCCATGGACAGAGCAATGATGCCTGCCACGATCGGCACCAGCCACACCAGCGAAATGCGGACGCGACGGCGTTTGACTTCGGGACGCGCAGGCGTCGGAGCGGTCGGGGGGGTATGTTCAGACATCTTCAACCTCTGCGTCCCAGATAAGCCGGGGATCGAAACTCATGGCGGCGAACATCGTCATCACCACTACCAAGCCAAAAAACAGAATGCCGATACGCGGCTCGATGGTGCTCAGCTCGCGAAACTGCACCAGAGACGCCACCAGCGCGACAACCAGCACATCGAGCATCGACCAGTAACCGATCAACTCGATGAAGCGATACAGCCGCGCCCGCTCGACCATTGCCCAGCGACTGCGCCGCTGGCAGGTGATCAGCAACATGCCCAGCACCAGAAACTTCAGGCAGGGCACCACGACGCTGGCGATGAAAATCAGGATCGCAATGTCCCAGGAGCCGCTCTCGAAGAACTCGATCACGCCGCTCATGATGGTGTTTTCGCTGCTGTTGCCCAGCAGTGCGGTGTACATCACCGGGAGCAGGTTGGCCGGCAGGTAGAAAATCAGACCGGCGATCAGAAAGGCCCAGGTCCGGGTCACGCTGTTGGGTTTACGGCGGTGCACCGCCGAATCGCAGCGCGGAC
>JARDZH010000458.1 GCA_029240955.1 Pseudomonas sp.
CATGCCATGCAGCTCAAGGAGCTGGACCGGGATCACCCGGATGTCCAGAAGCGGGTAGCGGTTACCGAGCTTTCCTCGAAACGGGATGAAGAGTTGTGCGACACCATCGAGGACCTGTGGATTCGCGCCGGGGCCTGGCCGATCCAGGGCATCGAACTGATGCGTCAGACGGTCGAGATCAATGGCTTCGGTTTTCATGTCCATGGCTATAGCGCTGAGCTGGATGCTTGGATTGTCCTGGGTCTGGACCCCGGCGAAGACCAGCAGATGAAGCGCAACGGCGCCAAACTGCCGGTGTGGGCCGAATGGGTCATCAAGCGCACGTTGTTTCAAGCTTTCTGTCGTAAATCACTGATATGGCTGGATAATTATAAGGCGGGTGGCCAGGTGCTGCAGTCGCTTGCCGGCACTGCCGTCGCCGGGCCGGGCTTCGATTATCGGGTCAAAGGTGAGCTCAGCGCCGCGCCCTTGCTCGACTGCTTTGTCACGGCTGCCAGCTTCATCGAGAACCTGGGGCTGGATGTGCCGGCTGCGGTAGCTCAGATGAGCTTTGCCAGCGATGACCCGGACCGATTCTTCTTCGAAGGCTTGAGCCTGTTCTGGAAAGCCTTTGAAAACCATCTGTTGGCGCAGACTCCTCCGGTCATGACTTACAACCGTATGTTTGCGTTGTTTGGTGAAAACTCCCCCGAGAATCTGCAGCAGGTCAGTGACGAGGTGCTACGTCCCTTGTCGCATCTGATGATCGATGAGTTTCAGGACGTTTCTCCGCAGATCGTCTCCTGGGTCCGCGCCAGCCTGCGGGAAATCCGCCGTCGCGGGCCTGCCATGCACGCCGGACGCATTGCCCAGCATTCGTCGCTGCTGTGCGTGGGCGACGACTGGCAGTCGATCTACGGTTGGCGCGGCAGCTCGCCTAAGTTCTTCATGGAATTCGCCAAGCAGTTCTCGTCGCCTGCCACCACCAAAGTGATGCTCAGCGACAACTATCGCAGCCACCAGCACATCATCGACGCAGCCGAGCACATCGTTCGGGCGGCTCCGGCGATTCCCGGCAAGAAAGCCAAGGCCAGCGGCGTCGTTCAGGAGCTGCTGCCGGTGCGGGTGTTCGATCGGGACGAGGAGGCAGTCGCTGATCACATCGAAGAGCATTACCGCGACGGCGATTCCATTCTGCTGCTGTACCGCAAGGCCAGCGAAAAGACCCGCTTTTCGCCGCGCCTGCAGGCGCTGCTCGACGCCGAGTATTCCCGCGCGCCACAGGACAGGCGAATCAAGAGCCTTACGTATCACAGCTCCAAAGGGCTGCAAGCCGATGCGGTGTTTCTGCTGGGGGATTGTCAGCACCTGACGGTTTCGCCGTACAAGAATCAGATCTACCGCATGGCCGGGCTCGGTGAGAGCGGGGATTTGCAACCTTTCGACACCGCCCAGAAGGACGAAACCTTACGCTTGGCGTACGTCGCGATTACGCGTGCAGCGCGGCATTGTTACTGGTATGTGGAAAAGTCCGGGGGAACCGAACACGCATTGATGCCGAGAGCGTCTGAGCGCGTGTCGAGTGATAAGCCGTTTTTCGAGGATATGCGCAGTCGAGTGGCGGTTGGTTGAGGCAGGCCGTCGTCGCGACCCGGGCGGATCGCCGCCCGTTTGGATCGCCGCCCGGTCGGTCCTGCATCAGCAGCGTGCTGTGGCTATCAGGAAAATCCTACGGCAGGCTGCACCTGAAACATCTCAAGCTCCGCTTCTATGGCTTCAATGATGCGCTCCACCTCGGTGGCGTTCATCACGGTCGAGCAGGGCAGGCCGGCGATGGCCACCACCGTTTCACCGCTGGCCCGATCAAATAGGCGGGCGATCATGCTGCTGGGGGCGTCCATCGTGGCCTCGAAGCCGACCGGATGAAAATGCCAGCGCATCAGCTGGCAGGCATTGGGGAACGTGACTTTGTTCATGAGGACGGCCCACCTGCTGCAATCGAGCGCTAGCCTGGCTCCAATGGTTGAGAAAAGACTGCTGTGACAGGTCCGCAACGGCGGCTGTCAGCACTCCAGAACACGCATCCACGGCGGCCGGAGTGATTGAAGCAGTCTCGATAAGAACTAAAAGTAGCATCTGTCCGTTGACGTAACGAAAAATTTTTCATGACGCCGGCAAAAAGTTCCATACAGCTGATGTATGTCAGTTTTTCAATGACCTCGCTCCTGGCGTCTGACGACTTTTTGTCCACTAAGGCTACAGCCGTGACACACCAACGTTCAGATCAGATGCGCTTGATGCAACTGCGTGAGTGCCTGGGTCTTGAGTGTTGCCAGTCGAGGGTCGAGCCGATCCCGCGGCCACGGCAAATCAATGCTGAGCTCATGCGCAACGGTGCCCGGATGATGATTCATGACCAGCACGCGGTCGCTGAGGTACAGCGCTTCGTCCACGTCGTGGGTCACGACCAGCAGCGTGATCGAATGGCGGGCCGCCAGTTGCAGCAGCAAGTCCTGAAGCTTCATGCGAGTGAAGGCGTCCACCGCGCTGAAGGGCTCATCCAGCAGCAGAACCTGAGGGTGTGAATAGAGGCCGCGGGCGATGGCTACGCGCTGAGCCATGCCCCCGGACAGGGCCTTGGGCAGTGCATCGGCAAAACCGGTCAAGCCGACTTCATCCACGAGAGTGTCCACCCACGCCTGGTCATAGTCCTGGTCGTCGCTGAACCCGATGTTTTGCGCAACCGTCAGCCAAGGCATCAGGCGCGGCTCCTGAAACACGAAAGCCACTTCGCCCTGGCCGCGCTGAACACTGCCTGTGAAGTCCTTTTCCAGCCCGGCCGCGATGCGCAACAGCGTGCTCTTGCCGCAGCCGCTTGGGCCAAGCAGGCTGACGGTTTCCTGCTCGTGCAGGTTCAGCTCTATATTCTGCAGCACGGTGGTGCCGGCGAACGCCTTGCGCTCCACGCGCAGGTTCATCAAGGATGTGCTCATGTTCAGCCCTCGCGGCTCTGGCCGTTGAATGTGTCGCGCCAGCTGAGGAAGTGCCGTTCAAGCGCGGCCAGTACGCCATCGCAAATCTTGCCGAGCAGCGCCAGCACGATAATGGCGGCCAGCACGATGTCCGGCCGGGATGTCTCGCGGCCATCGCTCAGCAGATACCCAAGCCCTTTGGTCGCGGCGATCAGTTCGGCGGCGACCAGAAACATCCATGACAGGCTCATCGCACTGCGCAAACCGGTAAACAGCCCGGGCAGGGCGGCTGGCAACAGGATCCGCCGGGTCAGGCGTGCACGGCTGAAACCGTACATCTGGCCTACTTCCACCCATTTACGATCAATCCCGCGAATCGCTGCCACGCCGTTGA
>JARDZH010000459.1 GCA_029240955.1 Pseudomonas sp.
TTACGTGCGCCAGCTGATCAACAAAGGTGGCGGCTGGATGCTGTTCGCGCCCATCCCGTTCAGCGCCGACACTCCCAATTACGAGCTGACGGTCCCGGCGCCCAGCCCGCCCTCGCCCGTCAACTGGCTGGGCACCGACGATCAGGCGCGGGACGTGCTGGCCCGGGTGATCTTTGGTGCGCGGGTGTCGATTCTGTTCGCGCTGGTGCTGACCGCGATCAGCGCCCTGATCGGCATTGCCGCCGGTGCGCTGCAGGGTTACTACGGCGGCTGGGTGGACCTGATCGGCCAGCGGCTGCTTGAAGTCTGGTCGGGGCTGCCGGTGCTGTATCTGCTGATCATCCTCTCCGGATTCGTCGAGCCTGATTTCTGGTGGCTGCTCGGCATCATGGCGCTGTTCTCCTGGCTGGCCCTGGTGGACGTGGTACGCGCCGAATTCCTGCGCGGCCGCAATCTGGAATACGTCAAAGCCGCCCGCGCGCTGGGACTCGGAGATCGGAAGATCATCGTCCGGCACATTCTGCCCAATGCCATGAACGCCACCTTGAGCTATTTGCCTTTCATCCTGACCGGCGCGATTTCGACCCTGACCGCGCTGGACTTCCTGGGGTTCGGCATGCCGGCCGGCAGTGCTTCGCTGGGCGAGCTGATCGCCCAAGGCAAGGAGAACCTGCAAGCGCCCTGGCTGGGGCTGACCGCATTCTTCGCCCTGGCGCTGATCCTCACCCTGCTGGTGTTCATTGGCGAGGCGCTGCGTGACGCCTTCGACCCGAGGTCCTGAGATGCCCGAGAACCTGATCGAAATCCGTGACCTGAGCGTCGCGTTCAATGGCCAGCAGGTGGTTCGCAACCTGAACCTGGATGTACGCGCCGGCGAATGCCTGGCGCTGGTCGGCGAGTCCGGCTCCGGCAAATCGGTCACCGCTCACTCGATCCTGCAGTTATTGCCCAAAGCCGGGACCCGTTGCAGCGGGAGCATCCGCTATCGCGGCCAGGAACTGCTCGGCGCAAGCGACCGAACCTTGCAGGAACTGCGCGGCAACCGGGTCGCGATGATCTTCCAGGAGCCCATGACCTCGCTGAACCCGCTGCATACAGTGTCCCGGCAGATTGGCGAAACACTGCTGTTGCACCGAGGTCTCGGTGGCCGGGAGGCCGAAGCGCGCATTCTCGAATTGCTGGAGCTGGTCGGCATTCAACAGCCGCACAAGCGCCTCAAGGCTTATCCGCATGAACTGTCAGGCGGCCAGCGTCAGCGGGTGATGATCGCCATGGCGCTGGCCTGCGAGCCGGAGCTGTTGATCGCCGACGAGCCGACCACTGCGCTGGACGTCACCGTGCAGCGCAAAATCCTGTTGCTGCTCAAATCGCTTCAACAGCGCTTGAACATGTCACTGCTGTTGATCAGCCACGACCTCAATCTGGTTCACAGCATCGCGCAACGGGTCTGCGTGATGCGCGCCGGCGAGATTGTCGAGCAGGCCGATTGCCAGACCTTGTTCAAAGCACCGCAACACCCGTACAGCCGCCTGCTGCTCGACGCGGAGCCGGCCGGCGAGCCGCTGTGTCGCGCAGCACGGGAAAAAGTGCTGGAGGTCGAAAACCTCAGGGTCTGGTTTTCACTTGCGGGCGGTCTGTTGCGTCGCCACCGCGAATACCTCAAGGCGGTGGACGATATCAGCCTGAGCATCGAGCGCGGCAAGACGCTGGGCATCGTCGGTGAGTCGGGCTCCGGCAAGTCGACACTTGGTCAGGCAATCCTGCGCCTGCTGGAATCTCGTGGCAGTATCCGTTTCCGGGGCGAGGCACTGGATGGGCTGAGCCAGAAACAGATGCGCCCGTGGCGCAAGGAGATGCAGGTGGTCTTTCAGGATCCCTATGGCAGCCTCAGCCCGCGGATGTCGGTGGCGCAGATCATCGCCGAAGGACTGGAGGTCCATGAGCGGCTGGGTCCTGCGCAATGTGACGAGGCCGTGATCCGCGCGCTTGAAGAAGTGGGCATCGATCCGCAGAGCCGCCATCGCTATCCGCACGAGTTCTCGGGCGGCCAGCGCCAGCGCATTGCGATCGCCCGGGCTCTGGCGCTCAAGCCTGCGCTGATTCTGCTCGACGAGCCTACCTCGGCGCTGGATCGCACGGTGCAGAAACAAGTGGTGGCGCTGCTGCGTGATCTGCAGGACAAGCACGGTCTGACGTATCTGTTCATCAGTCACGACCTGGCCGTCGTCCGGGCGCTCGCCCATGATGTGATCGTCGTCAAGGACGGCAAGGTGGTCGAACGCGGCGCCAGTCACGACGTGTTCGATGCGCCACAGCATCCGTACACCTGTGAACTGCTGGCCGCGGCGCATCCGGGTTTCAATTAAGAGGCTCTTACGGGCAAAACGGGCATTCTGTGCGGCCAGACGCCGGCTCTCAAGGACGGAACAACCCAATGAATGACAGCGACACCCTCAACGACTACAAGCGCGTGCAGCATCTGGCGATACGTTCGTTGTTCGAAATCATCGAGCAGTCCAGCGAGGGCACGGTCATCGTTGACAAGGATGCACGCATCGTCTGGATCAACGAACGCTATGCACGTCGTTTCGGGCTGCAGGACCCGAGCCTGGCCATCGGCAAACCCTGCGAAAGCGTGATTCCCGGCAGTCTGTTGCGACAGGTCGCGAGTGACGGCCAGCCGATCCTGCTGGACATGATGGACACCGCCAAGGACCCGCTGGTGGTCATGCGCCTGCCTATCCACGATGGGGGCGGCGCGCTGATCGGTGCCATTGGCTTTGCGCTGTTCGACGAACTGCATACCCTGTCACCGCTGCTCAAACGCTACCTGAGCATGGAGCAGGAGCTGGCCACCACCCGTTCGCTGCTCAAGGCGCGTCAGGCCAAATACAGCTTTGCGCATTTCATCGGCATCAGCGAAGCGACCCTAGAGGTCAAGCGCCGCGCCCGCCGTGGCGCCGCTGCGGAATCGCCGATTCTGTTGCTCGGCGAGACGGGCACCGGCAAAGAGCTGCTCGCTCACGCCATCCACAACGCTTCGCCTCGGGCCAGCGGACCGTTCGTCAGCATCAACAGCGCGGCGATTCCCGAAGCGCTGCTGGAGGCCGAATTCTTCGGCACCGCGCCAGGCGCCTTTACCGGCGCTGATCGCAAGGGCCGGCCCGGCAAACTCAAGGTGGCGCAAGGCGGCACGCTGTTTCTCGATGAAGTCGGCGACATGCCGCTGGCATTGCAGAGCAAACTGCTGCGGGTATTGCAGGAGAAAGAGTACGAGCCTGTAGGGTCCAATCAGGTGCTCCACAGCGACGTGCGTCTGATTGCGGCGACTTCCACCGATCTGGA
>JARDZH010000460.1 GCA_029240955.1 Pseudomonas sp.
GCGCTGAGCACGCGTCCTGACTGGGTGCACCCAGTCACCGCCCCGAACGTCTATCGTGGCCCTTATCGCGGCGATGACAGTGCTCCGCATTATGTGCGCAGCGTTGAGCACGTGCTGGCGGAGCTGGCCGCAAAACAGCGGCAGGTTGCGGGTTTCATCTGCGAGCCGGTGTATGGCAACGCTGGCGGGATTTCACTGCCGCGCGGTTATCTGCAGCAGGTCTATCAGAAGGTCCGCGCGCAAGGCGGCGTGTGCATCGCCGACGAAGTGCAGGTGGGCTACGGCCGCCTTGGTCATTACTTCTGGGGTTTTGAAGAGCAGGGCGTGGTTCCGGACATCATCACCATGGCCAAAGGCATGGGCAACGGCCACCCGCTGGGCGCGGTGATTACCCGGCGCGAAATCGCCGAGGCGCTTGAAGCCGAAGGCTATTTCTTTTCCTCATCAGGCGGCAGCCCGGTCAGCTGCCGTATCGGCATGGCGGTGCTGGATGTCATGGAAGAAGAAAAGCTGTGGGACAACGCCCGGCAGACGGGCGACCATTTCAAGGCGCTGCTCGAAGCGCTCGTCGATAAACATCCGCTCGTTGGCGCCGTGCATGGCATGGGCTTCTATCTGGGCGTGGAATTTGTCCGCGACCGACAGACGCTTGAGCCCGCCACCGAGGAAACCGCGATCCTGTGCGATCGCCTGCGCGAGCTCGGCATCTTCATGCAGCCCACCGGCGATTACCTGAACATCCTCAAGATCAAACCGCCCATGTGCACCACCATGCAAAGCGTTGAATTCTTTGTGGCGATGGTGTCGAAGGTGTTGGACGAATTAAGGTAGGTGTCGATTTATATCGGTCAGCTGCGCTTCTTTTATCGGAATAAGCTTGCCGTGCGCTTTTAATACCGATTTCTATCGGCTATAAAGCGCTTCTTTGAATCATCGACGATGCCGGAGCCCCGATCGCATGACTACGCTCAAGACCACACCACGCGCTGACGGCTTCCACATGCCGGCCGAATGGGCACCGCAGACTCAGGTCTGGATGATCTGGCCCGAGCGGCCTGACAACTGGCGTCTGGGCGGCAAGCCGGCTCAGTCAGCACACGTGGCGGTCGCCAAAGCCATTGCCCGTTTCGAGCCGGTGACGGTCTGTGTTTCCGCCGCGCAGTACGACAATGCGCGGGCGCGTCTGGACATGCCGAACATCCGCGTCGTCGAAATCAGCAACGACGATGCCTGGGTGCGCGACAGTGGTCCGACGTTCGTCATCAATGACGGTGGCGAAGTACGCGGCGTCGATTGGGACTTCAACGCCTGGGGCGGCTTCGATGGCGGGCTGTATGCACCCTGGAATCTGGATACCCAGGTCGCTCGCAAGATCATGGAAATCGAGCGCTGCCCGCGTTACGTGACTGAAGGCTTCGTGCTGGAGGGCGGTTCGATTCATGTCGACGGCGAAGGCACGCTGATCACCACCGAAGAATGTCTGCTCAATCGCAATCGCAACCCGCATTTGTCTCGCGAGCAGATCGAGCAAGTGCTGAGCGATAACCTGTCGGTGGACAAGATCATCTGGCTGCCCGATGGCCTGTTCAACGATGAAACCGACGGGCATGTGGATAACTTCTGCTGCTACATCCGTCCTGCCGAAGTGTTGCTGGCCTGGACAGATGATCCCGAAGACCCCAACTACTCACGTTGCCACGCCGCGTTGAGTATTTTGGAAAACACCCGGGATGCGCAGGGACGCGAATTTATTATTCACAAAATGCCGATCCCCGGTCCGCTGTTCGCAACCGAGGAAGAATGCGCAGGCGTCGATCAGGTGCACGGAAGCCAGGAACGCAACCCTTTGGTGCGTTTGGCCGGCTCCTACGTAAATTTCCTGATCGTGAACGGCGGCATCATTGCCCCGAGTTTCGACGATCCAATGGACGAAAAGGCCCGTGAGATCCTGCAGGCGCTCTTTCCAGAGCATGAGGTCGTGATGGTGCCGGGTCGTGAGTTGTTGCTGGGCGGTGGGAACATCCATTGTCTGACCCAACAGCAACCTGCTCCGACCAAAACGGTTTTGTAGGACATTTCTTGCGCTCTCGCGTACTGGTCCTATTCTTGCTCTATCAAGCCCATCATCTGATGGGCTTTTTTGTGGGTAACACTCTGAAAAGAGTTGGAAGCTGGCGACTCGACATCAGGTGCTATAACGCTGAATCTTTTCGCGGGAATGTCACACTGCCTGCGTAGATTTGGCCGCTCATGAACGAAGAGGCTGTCCCTATGAACGCAGGTATTGGCCCTTATCAGGCTCGTGGTATGTCTGCCAGTAACGAGGCTCGTCGTATTCTGGCGAATTGGTTAAGGACAACCAGACCCCTCAGACCAGACGCGGATGCGCGCACCATGCTGGTGCGAAGATATCCCGATGGTTTGCTCAATGAGGCCGAGATCGACGCACTTCTCCGCGTAATCGACAGCTGATTTGCTCTCGCACCGCTCTGCACTGCGGATCCGGCTGATTGACACTCTGTAATCCTTGCGACTAGGATTTGGCCCCCACCGGCTGTGGCAATGAGCCATGTACGTGCATCAGTAGACCACTGCGATGATTGCGTGCGGCTTCTTCTGCTCCTTTTGGAGCCAAGAAGCCCGGGATGGCCTTTGGGCCGTCGCCACAGCGTTTAATCCGCAGAAAAGGAAAACAAGATGCGTCATCACCGTTTGGGTCTGCTCGCTCTGGGCATCATCAGCGCCGGCCAGGCCATGGCCGCAGGTCAGGTTGATTCCAAAGGCTTCGTCGAAGACAGCAGCCTCGTCATCAACACCCGCAACGCTTACATCAACCGCGACTACAAGAACGGCAACGAAGACCGCGGCGAGTGGGGTCAGGCGTTCATGGGCGTCTTCAACTCCGGCTTTACCCAGGGCACCGTGGGTGTGGGTGTGGATGCGTTCGGCTTCTACGCAATCAACCTGGACAGCGACCGCTCGCGCAGTGGCGCTGGCGGTGTGGACTTCTTCAAGCGTGATTCGAGCGGTGACCCTGCCGAAGACCTAGCGCGCGTAGGCGCAGCGGTCAAGGCGCGTATCTCCAACACTGTGATCAAGTACGGCGATCAAATGCCGCAACTGCCGGTGCTGAGCTATGACAACTCGCGCCTGCTGCCGGAAACCTACACCGGCACCATGATCACCTCCAACGAGATTGAAGGTCTGGAACTGGTCGCGGGTCGTTTCACTTCCCAGGTTCGTAAAAGCGCCACCGGTCACGACAGCGGCGACCTGAAGAGCATCAACGTCTACGGCGGTAGCTACAAGTTCACCGACGAGTTCACCGCTGCGTTCTACGC
>JARDZH010000461.1 GCA_029240955.1 Pseudomonas sp.
TCCATCATGAATCGCATACGCCAACAGACATTGCCACATTCCCCTCTGCGACTAGGCTGTCTGGACACGCAGGCGAGCGTTCCTGATCGCCTGCCAGTCGCTTTGGGGGGTATGACATGTCAGCTGATTCCCATCCTGCCGTGCTCGAACTGATCGGCAATACACCGCTGGTACGCGTCAGTCGCATCGACACCGGCCCGTGTACCTTGTTTCTCAAGCTTGAATCGCAGAACCCGGGCGGTTCGATCAAGGACCGTATCGGCCTTGCGATGATTGATGCCGCCGAGCGCGACGGTCGCCTGCGACCGGGCGGGACCATTGTCGAAGCGACTGCGGGCAACACCGGGCTGGGTCTGGCGCTGGTCGGGCGTGCAAAGGGCTATCGAGTGGTGCTGGTGGTGCCCGACAAGATGTCCACCGAAAAGGTGCTGCACCTCAAGGCAATGGGCGCCGAGGTGCATCTCACCCGCTCCGACGTTGGCAAGGGCCATCCCGAGTACTACCAGGACTTCGCCGCGCGGCTGGCCGCCGACATCCCCGACGCGTTCTTCGCCGATCAATTCAATAACCCCGCCAACCCGTTGGCCCACGAAAGCAGCACCGCCCCGGAAATCTGGGCTCAGACCCAGCACGATCTGGACGCTATCGTGGTGGGCGTGGGTTCGGCCGGAACGCTCACAGGCCTCACCCGTTTTTTCAAACGCGTCCAGCCGCAGCTGCACATGGTCCTGGCTGACCCGGTCGGCTCGGTGGTCGCTGAATACAGTCGCAGCGGCACGCTGCCTGATGCCGGCTCCTGGGCCGTGGAAGGCATCGGCGAAGATTTCATTCCCTCGTTTGCCGACCTCTCCAGCGTGCGCCACGCCTACTCGATCAGCGACGAAGAAAGCTTCGACCATGCGCGGATGCTGTTGAAAGCAGAAGGCATTCTGGGCGGCTCGTCGACAGGGACGCTGCTGGCTGCCGCGCTGCGTTATTGCCGGGAACAGACCGAGCCCAAGCGCGTCGTCAGCTTTGTCTGCGATACCGGCACCCGGTATCTGTCCAAGGTTTACAACGACCAGTGGATGACCGACCAGGGCTTGCTGCAGCGCACGCGTTACGGCGACCTGCGCGACCTGATCGCTCGCCGCTTCGAGGATGGGCGCGTGATCAGCGTCACGCCGGATGACACCCTGCTTACCGCGTTCCAGCGCATGCGCCTGGCGGATGTCTCGCAACTGCCTGTCCTGGTCGACGGCAAGCGGCTGGTGGGCGTCATAGACGAATCCGACATCCTGCTGGGGGTTCATCAGGATGCCGCGCATTTCCAGCTTACGGTGGCCGATGCCATGAGTGACAACCTGGAAACCCTGCCGCCGGACGCGGGCCTGGATGAACTCCAGAAGGAACTGGACCGTGGGCTGGTGGCAATCATCGCCGATCGCTCAGGCTTCCATGGCCTGATCACCCGGGTGGACCTGCTCAATCATTTGCGGAGATCTTTTGCATGAGCCAGCACGACGCAACCTCGCCAGACCACGCGTTCGACACCCGCGTAATACATGCCGGACAGACTCCGGACCCCTCCACCGGTGCGCTGATGCCGCCGATCTATGCCAACTCGACGTACTTGCAGGAAAGCCCCGGCGTGCACAAAGGCCTGGATTACGGCCGCTCGCACAACCCGACGCGCTGGGCGCTGGAGCGTTGCGTGGCGGACCTGGAACGTGGCACTCAGGCGTTTGCCTTCGCTTCCGGACTGGCTGCCATTTCTTCAGTGCTTGAATTGCTTGATGCGAGTTCTCATGTGCTCTCCGGCGACGATCTGTACGGCGGCACTTTCCGCCTGTTTGATCGGGTCCGCCGGCGCAGTGCCGGCCATCGTTTCAGCTTCGTCGATATGACTGACCTGTCGGCCTTCGAAGCGGGATTGCAGGACGACACGCGGATGATTTGGGTCGAGACGCCCAGCAATCCCCTGCTTCGGCTCACTGATCTTGCAGCGATTGCCCGCATCTGTCGCGACCGGGGCATTCTCTGCGTCGCCGACAACACATTTGCCAGCCCGTGGATCCAGCAGCCGCTGGCTCTGGGTTTCGACATCGTGGTGCATTCGACCACCAAATACCTCAATGGCCATTCCGACGTGATCGGCGGCATCGCGGTGGTGGGAAACAACGCCGAACTCGCCGAGCGCCTGGGCTTTCTGCAAAACTCGGTCGGCGCCATCGCCGGCCCGTTCGATGCCTTCCTCACCCTGCGCGGCGTGAAGACTCTCGCGCTGCGCATGGAGCGGCATTGCAGCAACGCACTGGATCTGGCGCAGTGGCTGGAACGTCAGCCGCAGGTGGCGCGCGTCTACTACCCCGGCTTGCCTTCGCATCCTCAGCATTCATTGGCGTGCGAACAGATGCACGGCTTCGGCGGCATGATCTCTCTGGACCTGAACACTGACCTGGCGGGCGCGCGACGTTTTCTCGAACGGGTAAAACTCTTTGCGCTGGCCGAAAGCCTGGGCGGAGTCGAAAGCCTGATCGAACATCCGGCGATCATGACCCATGCCAGCATCCCTGCAGAGAACCGGGCTCGCTTGGGTATCGGCGATGCACTGGTCAGGCTGTCGGTAGGCATAGAAGGCGTGGAAGACCTGCGCGCCGATCTGGCGCAGGCCTTGGCAAGCATCTGACCGAGCGGCGCGGCGGGCGGACTGCATCCCGGTCCTCTCGTTGCGCTATAACCATAGCGTTCGAAATTCTATTGGGTTCTTTGGAGGCGGCGCTAGAGTTTTGAGAAACCTGTCGTCCAGGACGGGATCCTCCGATCTGTCCGAATCGACACGCATCGGAGCCTCATATGGGAATCCATCAGCAAAACCTCGAACCTGAATCAGTGACCGGCGAACTCAACTATCTGCTCGACGATGGCGTTCGCCCGGTCAACTACACCTTCCCGCAGCCTGACGGCCAGCCCTTGCGCACCGGCACGCTGCAACCCACGCGGGTCCTGATCCGCAATGCACGGTTGCTGCCCGGTGCGCCGGTGCTTGATGTGCAAGGCTTCGAGCGGGTCGAACAGCCCACCCAGATACCGGATCTGCAGAACGAGGCTCTGGTGCGCCGCTATTACTATGCCGAGGCTGACGCACTGCTCCGCCAGGTGACAGGCGCGGTCAAGACGCTCATTTTCGACCATACGATCCGCATCGATGAGCCGGGCAGAGAAGCGGTCGGCCTGCGCGAGCCGGTGCGTTATGTGCACAACGATCAGACCGAGCGTTCGGCGATCCGGCGGGTACGGGACCATCTTCCCGCCGAAGAAGCCGAACAACGCCTGCAAAAACGCTTCGC
>JARDZH010000462.1 GCA_029240955.1 Pseudomonas sp.
TTCAACGGTGCCAACGAGCAATCCTGGTAGTTGCGCTACGACCTGAATCTGGCCCAGGCGCTGCCCGGTCTGACGTTCATGACGCGTTATGTTCGCGGCAGCGGCATTGACGGCAGCCGCGCTCCGGCGGGTGGCGCTTACAACCCGTACGACGACACGTTGCAGCGTTATGTACCGAATCAAGGCAAGGGCGGCAAGCATTGGGAACGGGACATGACACTGGCCTATACTGTGCCGTCCGGCCCGGCGAAGGACCTGTCGGTGAACGTTTCTCACGTGAGCCATCGAGGCAACGCGGCTCAGGGCAACAACGATCTGGACCGGTTGTACATCGTGGTCGAGTACCCCTTCGACCTGATGCGCGCCAAGCGATGAGCCAAGGCGCGCTCGGCTGTTCAGCGGCCCTGACGGTCGTCGAGATCGACGTTGGGGTCCAGCCGTTCGCGCAGAAACTCGATGAACGCCTGCACCGGGCGCGACGCCTGCCGGTGCTGCGGATACACCGCCGACAAGGTCAGCGGCTCGGTCCGCACATCGTCCAGCACCCGGACCAGACTGCCGTCACGCAGCGCGGCGCCGACAATGAAAGTCGGCAGATAGGTGATGCCCAGCCCGGCCACTGCGGCATCGCGCAGCAGCTCGCCGTTGTTGACGCGCATGCGGCCGCTGACACTCAGACTCACCGGTTTGCCCGAGCCCTGGAAACGCCATTGCACTTGTCGGCTATGACCGTACGGCAGGCAATCATGGCTGTGCAGGTCTTCGGGTTTTTCCGGCGTACCGCGTTCCGCAAGGTACGCCGGGCTTGCGCAGTACACGCGGTCGATGTGGGCGATGCGCCGCGCGATCAGGCTGGAGTCCTCCAGCACGCCGATGCGCAGCACCAGGTCGTAACCCTCGCTGAGCAAATCCACAGGCCGGTCGCTCAAGTCGACCTCGACCGACACGTCCCGATATCGCTGCAGGAACAACGGCAACAGACAGCCCAGATGCGCCACCGCGAAGGACAGCGGTGCGCTGAGCCGGATGGTGCCGCGCGGCTCGCTGTTCTGGCCAGTAATGCCCTGCTCCACTTGCTCGACTTCACCCAGCAGCCGCAGCGCGGACTCGTAATAGCTCTGGCCCAGCGGCGTCACGTCCAGCCGCCGCGTAGAGCGGTTGAGCAGTCGAACCCCAAGCCGCTCCTCCAGTTGCATCAGGCGCCGGCTGACGAATTGCTTGGACAGACCCAGCTTGTCGGAGGCAGCCGTGAAGCTGCCCGATTCCATGACCTGGCAAAAAATGCGCATATCCTCAAAGGGGTTCATTGTCTCTTCCTGATTGACAGTGAAACGCTTTATACCCGCTTTTTCTCATTTCGGCACCCTATTAATCTGTGTCCACGGTGCAGCTGAGGCCCGAAACCCAGACTGCCCACAACCCTTATTCGAACTCATCAAAAAAGGATTTGCCGCATGAACACTTTCCAGCAAGCACTGACCGCCAGCTTGCTCGCACTTTCCATCAACAGCGCATTCGCGGCCGGCAGCCCGGGCGTCGAGCACAACACGCAAGCCTTCCTTGAAGCGCTGGCCGCTGGCGGTGGCAAGCCGCTCGAACAGCTGAGCCCCAAGGATGCCCGCGCTGTACTGACCGGCGCTCAGGCTTCGGTGAAAGTCGACCTGTCCGGGATCGAAGTCACTGACCGCACCATCGACGCCAACGGCCAGAAAGTCGCGCTGAAGATTGTGCGTCCGGCCAACGTCAAAGGTGATCTGCCGGTGTTCATGTTCTTCCACGGCGGCGGTTGGGTACTGGGCGACTTCCCGACTCACCAGCGTCTGATCCGCGACCTGGTGGTCGGCTCCGGTGCGGTGGCGGTCTATGTCGACTACACACCTTCGCCGGAAGCCCAGTACCCGACCGCGATCAACCAGGCCTACGCCGCAACCCGCTGGGTCGCCGAGCACGGCAAGCAGATCGGCGTCGACGGCAGCCGTCTGGCAGTAGCGGGCAACAGCGTCGGCGGCAACATGGCGGCCGTGGTCGCGCTGATGGCCAAGGAACAGAAAGCTCCAGCGCTGCGCTTCCAGTTGCTGCTGTGGCCGGTCACCGACGCCAGCTTCGATGACGGCTCTTACCAGCAGTTCGCCGAAGGCCACTTCCTGACCCGCAACATGATGAAGTGGTTCTGGGACAACTACACCACCGACGCCGCTCAGCGCGCCCAGGTTCACGCTTCACCGCTGCGCGCTTCGACCGAACAACTGCGTGGCCTGCCCGCCGCGCTGGTACAGACCGCCGAGTTCGACGTGCTGCGTGACGAAGGCGAAGCCTATGCCCGCAAGCTCGACGCCGCCGGTGTGCCGGTCACCGCGGTGCGCTACAACGGGATGATTCATGACTACGGTCTGCTCAACCCGCTGAACCAGGTCCCTGAAGTCCGCGCCGCCATGCGTCAGGCGGCAGGCGAACTCAAGGCTCACCTCAACTAAGGCCATCGACCCTGTGAAGAACCTGCTTCGGCAGGTTCTTTCATTTCCGGGCTATCCTGCCCCGCCACGCCACGACCTCTCACGCTTCGCCGGAGCATCCCATGACTTTTCTGTTGAGCCATCCCCTGCTGTGGAGCGCCCTGCTGTTACTGTCCGATGTGCTGATCTGGCACCTCGCGCCGGTGCAGCATCGGGTCATCAAAGTCGCCCTGCGTCTTGCGCTGTTCCTCGCTTACAGTTCGCTGCTCATCAATTCGGGGATCAGCCCGCTGCTGGCACCGGCCTGGCCGGACGACAGTGTGATGCAACTGAGCGCGACGGCACTCGCCATTCTCTGGTGGATTTACGCGGCGCGCGTGCTGACCGTGCTGATCGGCCTCGCGCTGATGCGCCGCATCGGCCACAGCGGACGATTGCTGCAGGACGTGATCGGTGCGCTGGTGTTCCTGATCGCGGTCGTGGCCGCTGCAGGCTATGTGCTGGAATTGCCGGTCAAAGGCCTGCTGGCAACCTCCGGCGCGGTGGCGATCATTGTCGGTCTGGCGCTGCAAAGCACGTTGAGCGACGTGTTTTCCGGGATCGTGCTCAACACCACCAAGCCGTATCAGGTCGATGACTGGGTTTCGATCGACGGCGTGGAAGGCAAGGTGGTCGACATTGACTGGCGCGCGACGCATTTGCTGACCGGCGCCGGGACCACTGCGGTGGTGCCCAATTCGGTGGCGGCCAAAGCCAAGATCGTCAACCTCAGTCGGCCGGTGAACATGCACGGCGTGTCGATCAGCATTCACGTGCCCAACCATATTCGTCCG
>JARDZH010000463.1 GCA_029240955.1 Pseudomonas sp.
AGGCGTGATGTCCTTGTCGGTCACCACCCAGTCGCCATCGGCGTCGTACACGAACAGGCCGTGCAGCTGAGGAAGAATGGAGGCTTGCTCACGGAGCAGCGCGTGAATGCGCGGCACGTTGATGTTTTCCATGCCGTCGCCTTCCAGCCGCTCAGCCAGCACTGCGGTCAAGGCGTCCACCTGGCGGATCGCGTCTTCCGCGTGCTGCGCAGTGGCGCGCGCCAGATTGGTGACCGAGTCGTGAGCGGCGGCGAAGGCATGTTTGTAATCTCGCCATATCCGCCAGCCCTCGACCAGCACGAAGGTCATGACCACCAGCAGCATGAAGGATACGGTCAGGCGGAACAGCGCCCGAGAGCGCTGCCCGACCAGACCCAGCGCATCATCCGCCGGATCGGCCGTCGTATCCTCTTTTTCAGATCGTCGCATAGGAAACCCGGATTAAGACCTTAAAACATTCCGTACCACAGACAGCGCTACGCGCACTGCCTTGGAAGGGTCGGGCTCAGAGTTTGCCGATTTCTCCCGTTGCCTCGCCGATGGTCGCCAGGGTCTCCTCGAACTCCAGCATGGCTGCTTGCAGCTTGTTGAAGGACTGATCGACCGCTTCCCGGTCATCCACGGTCTGATGCCCGCGCAACCTGTCCACCCGCTCAAGCTCGCAGTCCTGAAGTTCCCGGACGCCACGACGAAGCTCCTGAAGCGTAGCCCATACTGCGTCGAACTGTTGCTTGCTCCTGTCGTTCATCCCTTGCCTCCCGAATAGGATCCCCGTCACCGTCCTCAGACTGCGCGTGCCGCAAGCGGCTTGCCCCAGTCCAGGTGGCGCTCGATGGCGCGGCGGTACGGGGTATCGATCTGTCGCGGCACCTGTTGAATGTAGCTGCGCGCGTGTTCGAGCTTGTCGCCGGTCAGCCCCGCCAGATAGCTCAACGCATCCTGGTCGGTGGGGATTCGACCCTCGACGTTCATGTAGCGGGGCGGCAACGCGGTCCAGATCACCGCGTCCACGCCGCGCTCGCGCGCCCAGCGCGTCATGATGCCTTCTGACGTCTGCGGCAGACGGGCCACGACTAACCGGCCCACCCCGTCTTCGCGGTCCATCGGGATCTGCTCGCGTTCGTGCAGCGCGGCGCACGCCTGTTCAACCGAATCGACCGCCATCAAGGCCCAGTAGACCTGCACGGTCGGTGCGTTGACGCAAATAGCCGTCGCCAGTTCACCCCCGTCGCCCACTCTGGAAAATTCGATCGGCATCTCGGGTCCGTCGGCGTACCACTCGCCCGCAAGGGGAAGCGTGTCGGGTTTCCAGATCAGAGAGCCCCAGCCAAGACATGCAATATTCAAGATCCCTACCCCCTAACGTTCCGTCTGTGTCTGTGTCGCTGTCTGCGTTGTGACAACGCAACGGCGCCATGCGCTCGATTTTTTTTGCGGCTGCCTCAGGGGGCTCGTTTCACGTCGACGCCAGTGGATATCGCCAGCCAGAATCAAGGAACTCGCTCCCCTGCGTCGGCTCTCAAGCTCATGCAATGGAGGTTCGAGTGATGTCGGATTTACTTGACGAGTACCACCGCAAGCGCGATTTCGACGCCACGCCCGAGCCTTCGGGCGCTGTCGGCAAGGGCCGCAAAACCAGCCGCACACCGAAATCAGCCGATCATGCGCTGCAGTTCTGCATCCAGAAGCATGACGCCACCCGGCTGCATTACGATTTCCGGCTGGAGATAGAGGGCACGCTCAAGAGCTGGGCGGTGCCGAAAGGCCCCAGTCTCGACCCCAAGGTCAAGCGTCTGGCCATGCATGTCGAAGACCATCCGCTGGAATACGCGACCTTCGAGGGCAACATCCCCGAGGGGCATTACGGTGCTGGCGATGTCATCGTCTGGGACCGTGGCATCTGGAAACCCGTGGGCGACCCGGTGGAGTCCTATCGCAAGGGCCGCATCAAGTTCGAGCTGCAGGGCGAAAAGCTTGCGGGCGAATGGAATCTGGTCAGAACCCGTCAGGAAGGTAAGCAGGAGCCCTGGTTTCTCATCAAGCACCAGGATGACGCCGCACGCCCGGAAGGCGAATTCGACATCGTCAAAGCCCAGCCGGACAGCGTCTTGAGCGACCGCACGCTGCCGCCCAAAAAACGCAAAGGCAAGGCCGTTGATCCTCAGCCTGCCGCTCAGGTGGCTGCGCCTCGCAAACGTGCCGGATCCGGCAAGCTCAACGGCGCCCATGCCGCGCCACTGCCGGAAACCCTCAAGCCGGAACTGGCAACGCTGGTGGAGTCCGCACCGGCCGGTGACTGGCGGTACGAACTCAAGTTCGATGGCTACCGGATGATGGCGCGGATCGATAACGGCGAAGTCCGCCTGTTCACTCGCAACGGCCACGACTGGACGGCGAAGCTGCCGCGTCAGGCCGAAGCGCTCGCGAGCCTGGCGCTGGAGTCGGCCTGGCTCGACGGCGAAATGATCGTGACCGACGAAGCCGGCGCGCCCAGCTTCCAGTTGCTTCAGAACGCTTTCGAGTCCGGCAAGAGCGGCGCGATCATTTTCTATCTGTTCGACATGCCGTATCTCAACGGCATGGACTTGCGCAACGTGGTCATCGAACAACGGCGCAGCGCACTGGCAACGGTTCTGGAACGCAGCGAGGACGAGATTCTGCGCTTCTCCGAAGACTTCGGCGAGAACGCGGACGACCTGTTGACCAGCGCCTGCCAGATCAAAATGGAGGGGCTGATCGGCAAACGTCAGGGCACGCCTTATGTGTCCAGACGCAGCGACGACTGGATCAAGCTCAAGTGCAAACAGCGGCAAGAGTTTGTGATTGTCGGCTACAGCGAGCCCAAAGGCGCGCGGACTTCGTTCGGCGCGCTGCTGCTCGGGCTGCACGACAAGGACAGCGGCGAGCTGCGTTACGCGGGCAAGGTCGGCACAGGTTTCAACAGTGAGACGCTTAAGACCATTCATGCTCAGTTGAAACCGCTGGAAACTGCCCGCCCTGCGGTGAGCAATGCGCCGACGGGCTACGAAGCCAAAGGCGTGCACTGGCTCAAGCCGGAGTTGCTCGCAGAAGTGGCTTTTGCCGAAATCACCCGCGAAGGCTCGGTGCGGCACGCCGTTTTTCAAGGGCTGCGCACCGACAAGCCTGCTCAGGAGATCACTCAGGAGACGCCCAAATCAGCGGACGAGGTGGGCGCCCCGTCTCCAGACCGTTTGCCCGGCAAGAAAGCCACCGCAAAGAAGGAGGTGCAGCCACGCGCGCGTCCCAGCGACACATCGGGCCACAGCAAAGTCCGGATCACCCACGCCGATCGCGTCATCGATCC
>JARDZH010000464.1 GCA_029240955.1 Pseudomonas sp.
GCGCAGCGTCGACCAGTTGTTGTGCGTCAGCCTGGTCCAGGCCTGGCAGGCTGATGTGCAGGTCGATATCCAGACCGAAACCGCCGGGGATCTGACCGATGCCAACATGAGCCGTGATCGAAGCGTCAGCAGGAATGCTGCGCTTGCTCTGGCCCGCGACAAACTTCAGCGCGCCGATGAAGCAAGCCGAGTAACCCGCAGCGAACAGCTGCTCAGGGTTGGTCGCTTCGCCACCCGCGCCGCCGAGTTCCTTGGGCGTGGCGAGCTTGACGTCGAGGATCTTGTCACTGGAAACAGCGCGGCCATCACGGCCACCGGTAGCGGTTGCAACAGCGGTATAAAGTGCTTGCATGGTCATCCCCTTTCTCAATGTTGGTGTTTGTTTCGCTGCGCTAAAATCTTGTGCGCTAACTAAGTACGGAGCAAAGGTAACCCCAAGATAGTTTGCGCGCAAGCTAAATCTTGAGAAAGATGATCAGAATCGTTGGTACGGGTCAAAACCGGTCAAAGACTGTCGTGCAAAGCGCTGCGAAGCTTGATGAGCTCATCCTGCATTGCGCGCAGCTTTTCCATGTCCAGGCCGCTGGCGGACAGGATGCAGCCAGGCACAGTCAGCGCCTTGCGTTGCAGAGCGCGGCCCTGCTGCGTGAGATGCAGCAGCACCACGCGCTCATCGTCCTTGCTGCGCGTGCGGCTGATCAGGCCTTCACCTTCCAGACGTTTGAGCAACGGCGTCAGCGAACCGGGATCGGTCAGCAGCCGCGTACTCACTTCGCCTACCGTCAGGCCATCCTGTTCCCAGAGCACCATCATCGCCAGGTATTGCGGGTAGGTAAGGCCCAATGCCTGGAGCAGGGGCTTGTAGACCTTGGTCATCATCAGCGAGGTGGAATACAGCGCGAAACAAAGCTGGTTATCCAGCAACAGGTCGTCGCAACTGGCGGAAGCGTCGGAAGCAGGGCGGTCGTCAGCGTTCAATGGGCGGGCCTTATGCGTGGGAAAAGAGCCTAATTTAGTGCCCGGACCGGTGATGCGCCAGATAAATCCGCAGTGCTCGACGTTGCAGGACAGGCAAGGGCTGTTGAATAACGCTGAATTCCCGTGCAGAACGTGCCTCGTCTGGCACAAGGGTTTGATGTCATACCAAGTAACAGTTTGCCTGCTCTGCAAGACTGGGTAGCATCTGCGCCATTCGTTGACTGGGGGCGTAGCGTGATTGATGTCTTGATGTACGTACTGCTGGGGGCCGCAATGGGAACATTGGGTGGCTTGTTCGGAATCGGCGGCGGGCTGGTAGCGATTCCCGCGCTGGGCGTGCTGTTCGGCCTGGAGCAGCAACTGGCGCAGGGTACGGCGTTATTGATGGTGCTGCCCAACGTGCTGTTGGCGTTGTGGCGTTACAACCAGCGCAACCGGGTCAGTCTGCGCAATGCGCTGATGCTGATCGTGCCCAGTTTCTGCTTCGCCTGGCTGACCTCGCTCTGGGCGGTGCGGCTCGATCCGCAAGGCATGCGCATGGGTTTCGTCGGTTTTCTAGTGGTGCTGACGCTGTTCAACCTGGCTCAAATGTACTGGCGCAAGGAGCCGGCGAGTGCAGAGCTGCGGCACGGCAAATGGCTGTGGGTGCTGGGTGTCGGCTCGGGCATTACCGGCGGCATGTTCGGGGTCGGCGGCGGCGTGGTGGCAACGCCGATTCTGACCAGCGTATTCGGCGCGACGCAAGTCGTGGCGCAGGGCCTGGCGCTGGCGCTGGCAGCGCCCAGCACCGGAATCACGTTGCTGACCTACGCGCTGCACGATCATGTGAACTGGGCGATGGGCATCCCGCTGGCGGTCGGCGGCCTGGCGAGCATCAGTTGGGGCGTAAGACTGGCGCACTCGATGCGAGAGCGTACCTTGCGCGCCTGGTTCTGCGTGTTTTTGATCTTCTGCGCGGCAATTCTGATGTTCAAGCTCTGACTCAGAGCTTGAAGCCTTCGAGGATGTACTCGGCCATGCACTCGGTAATGGGCGAGGGCGTCTTGGGGTTGCGCAGCAGGACGATGCTGGCAGTCGGCAGCTGAGGCAAACGTTCGGCTTCACCCAGGATTCTGAGCTCTGGCGTGATCAGGCTTTGCAACTGCGCAGTCACCGCAAGCCCGGCGCTGACCACGGCCATGATCGCGGCCATGCTGGCGCTGCTGTAGGCGATGCGGTACTCACGCTCCATCGCATCCAGCGCGTTGCACGCCCAGTCGCGGCAGAAGCAGTTGGTGTTGAACATCGCCAGCGGCAGCGGCGTCTGGTCGTGAGGGGCGAAACCGATCGCTTCGGTCCAGACCAGACGTTCCTGACACAACAGCTGGCCAATCTCGGTCCCAGGCCGTCGGGTCACGATGGTCAGATCCAGATCCTGGCGCAGCAGCAGTTGCTCCGACGGTTCGCAGTGCACCTCCACCTGGATCAGCGGATAAGCCCGGGCGAATTGCGAAAGGATGCCTGGCAGAAACCGCATCACGTAATCATCAGGCGAGCCGATCTTCACCACGCCGACCATGTGCGGCTCGCGCAAGGTGTTGAAGACCTCGCTGTGCAGTTTCAGGATGCGCCGCGCATAGCCCAGCAGCACCTGACCTTCAGCGGTCAGGTTCAGAACTCGGCCGTCACGCTGGAAAAGCGGGCGCTGCACGACGTCTTCTTCGAGCCGCTTCATCTGCATGCTGACCGCCGACTGAGTGCGGTTGACGACCTCACCCGCGCGGGTGAATCCGCCGTAATCGGCGATTGCTACAAAGGTGCGCAACAGCTCGGTGTCGATGCTCGGATAGTTCGCCAACCCATCAATCTCCCAGATGCACTGCATAAGAAACATTCGTTGGATTGATCCTACGCCTGGCGAGAGACTCTAGTCATCCCCATTTGGAGGGCAAGATGATGAAAGGTCAAAAAGGTTTTGTACTGACAGGCACATGCGTCAATGCTCCAGCCAGCAAAGGGTTCTGGACTGCTGTGAGCGCTCGCGTGCAACGCTGGATCGAGCTGCATCGCCAGCGCCAGTTACTGGCACAGATGAGCGATGACGCGCTCAAGGATCTGGGGCTGAGTCGCGCCGATACGCTCGACGAAACCCGGCGGCCGTTCTGGGACGATCCGCTTCGGCACTGAGCGTGCTGACAGCTGCCGAGCAATCGGCTAGCGTGACGGTTTCCCTGGCGAGACCGAAGACGCATGGAACTGTCCGTCAAGCAAGCTCGCCGTCTGGCGCTCGCCGCTCAAGGGTTTCGCGGGCGCCAGCCGCCTGCCGTCATCAAGGCGGCGCACGTCATCCAGATGGTCGA
>JARDZH010000465.1 GCA_029240955.1 Pseudomonas sp.
TGCCGCGGTTTCGTCGAGCTGCAGGTCCGGGTGTTCTTGATCCTGAGACTGAGCCTGCACCGTCTGCGCGGGCGTCGGCACAGCTGGCTTGTTGCGCACCGGCGGTGCGTCGAACGGGTCCACCAGATCCCAATCCGCGTCCATCGACAGATCGTCCAGGTTCAGCTGGAACTCATCGACGCGCTCGGGATTCAGCGCAGCTGCCGCGGTTTCGTCGAGCTGCAGGTCCGGTTGTTCTTGATCCTGAGACTGAGCCTGCACCGTCTGCGCGGCAATCGGTGCGGCAGCAGCCGCAGCCACCGCGGCCGGCTGCACGCTGGCCTTGAGTTGCGGGTAGCGGTCGCGGATTTCGTCGATCTTGTGCGGCTCGACACCCTGGTCCAGCGCGCTCTGTTCTTCCCGGGCAAAACCGGTGATATCGCCCTGCTCGGCCAGCAACTCAAGAATCCGGATGCGGATGTCTTCGCGCTCTGGCTCGTTCTCCAGCGCATTGCGCAAAATACTCAAGGCCTCACTGAAACGACCATAGGCGATATAGATGCTCACGCCATCCAGCGCATCCGGCGCAGCGCCTGCAAGTCGAGACGACGCTGCCGGGCGAGACGCTGTTTGCGCGGCGGCCGTGGCTGCCGGTTGCGGCGCGACGGCGGGCACTTCATAGACCGGCACGACCGGCGTCTGCGCAGGCTTGATCAGCGGCTCGTCCGAGGACGAGTCCAACGGTGCTTCGACCGGCGCGCGCTGTTGGCGACGCTTGCTGATCGCGTAGGCGGCCAGCAACAGGATAAGCGCCCCGATCGCCAGCAACAGCGGCAGGCTCAAAAACGATTCTTCCTGAGGTTGCGCAGCGGCCGGCGCGGCTACAGGCGCTGGCACGACCGGCGCTGCAACGGGCGCGGGCGCAGGCGCCTGGGCTTGCGCAAGGTCGGCACGCAACGTGGTGATTTCTTTGTCCTTGCCCGCCATCTCCGCTTGCAGCGCCTCGGCGCGCGCAGTCAATTCCTCGACAGCCTTGGCCAACTGCTGGCTTTCCAGTGTCGATGCCGCCAGTTGCTCGGCGGCTTTCTGCATCTCGGCAGCCTGGGCAGCGGCGGCCGTTGTCGGGGCCGCTGCAGCCGGCGTTTCACTCGGCACCACCGCAGCGTCGGGTAACAACAGGCTCTGACCGGCCTGTAAACCCGAGGCGCCGCCGTTGGGGAATGTTTGCGGATTCAGCGCCCGGATACCGTCAGCCATCTGCGCTGCAGACAACGTGCTGCCCGGTGCTTGAACACGCTGGGCAATCGAGCTGAGCGTGTCGCCACGGGCAACCCGGTAACGTTTGCCTTGCACGGCAGGCGGCGGCGCCACCGGCAAGCGCGACTGGGCGCCGGATGCGGCCACGTTCTGCTGCTGCCGGCTGCGGGTTGCCGCCAGCCCCTGGGGCGAGGTGGCCGGGTCCAGCAACAGGGTGTACTCGTGGAGCAGGTCGCCATTGGGCCGCGACAGCTGCACCAGAAAATTCAGATAGGGTTCGGTGACCGCCTTGCTGGACACCACTCGCACGACGCCGCGATCACCGTTCACTACAGAAGTGAAACGCAGGTCATTGAGGAAGAACACCCGCTCGATGCCCGCTTTCGCAAAAGCCTCGGGTGATGCCAGGCGCATGACGACGTCTTCTGCGTTCAGGCCGCCGGTTTCCAGCAACTGGATTTCAGCGTTCAACGGCTGGTTCAGCGCGGAGTGCAGCGTGATCTCGCCCAGCCCCAGCGCTGCGGCCCAACTGGACCAGGCCAGAGCCGATGCGGCCAGCGATGCCGCGAACAGACGCTTGGTTATACCGTGGTTGACACTGCGCGCCCGGGGGGCGGCGCTCTCGAAAGCGACCTGAGAACTCTTCAGCATGCGAACCCTTATGGAAACCACAACAGGCTTCTCACGTAATCAAATGGAAGTCGGTTTCAGGAGTATGGGCGAGAACCCGTCAGGTCGTCTCAGCTTCTTTCGAGATTGCCCAGGATCTGTGAATGCACCCGCATGCACACCTTGAGTTCAGCATCATCCACTCCCTCGAACAGCTCGCCGCGCAGCGCGTTGGCGATGGTTTCGATCTTTTCGATCAGGGGCAGCGCCGTATCACTCAGTACTATTTTTTTCGCCCGGCGATCTTCTGGCACCGCCTGACGCTGAACCAGCCCCTGGGTTTCCAGACTGTCGAGCAACCTGGCAAGCGTCGGGCCTTCGACGCCGACACTCTGGGCCAGTTCGCGCTGGGTTGGCGGCTCGCCAAACCGCGCGAGGTGCAGCAACACCAGCCAGCGGGCCTGGGACAAGCCGAGGTCAGCAAGGCGACGGTCAAGCTCGGCGCGCCAGCCTCGGGAAATGTGCGCAAGTTGCATCCCGAAGCGGTGTTCGTCGGTCAAGGGCATAGGGGAACTCATGGCAGAAACTAATAATTAGCGAGCTAAGCATGCTCCCCGCTTTCAGGCAAGACCAAGGCTGCGGTGATTCGTCGCGTATTCAGATTTCGAATTCAGATTGCAACGCCGCCCGAACGCAATACAGCACCCCTTCGGGAACCCGGCCGGTGAATTGCTCGGCAATCGAAGCCACTGAAGGCAGCTCGCCTTCGCCGTCGAGAAAGGCGTCCTGAATTTCGCTGAGCAAGTCTTCCGGCAGGTCCAGCGCCTGCTCCACCGACAGCTGCTGTTTGCCGATGGCTTCGGCCAGCAGGCTGTAGACGTTCTTTTCGGAGCACTGCAGTTGGCCGGCAATCTGCGCAGGCGTCATGCCGGCGCGTGCCAGACTGATCAGCTCATGGCGCACATCAGTGACGACACGCGGCTCGGGCGCTTTGCCGCTGAGCACTTCGAGAAAGGCCTCGCCATAACGCTCCAGCTTGCGTGCACCGACCCCGCTGACCCGGCCCATTTCGGCCATCGAGCCCGGTTTGCTGCGCAGCATTTCCAGAAGTGTCGAATCCGGGAAGATGACGTAGGGCGGTACGGCGTGTTCTTCCGCCAGCTTGCGGCGCAACGCGCGCAAGGCTTCCCACTGTTCGCGCTCTTCGCCGCGCACCAGCTGGCTAGCCGGGCTTGCGCCACTGCTTCTGGACGCAACCTGCGGTTTGAGGTCGCGGCGCAGCTCAAGGGTGACTTCACCGCGTAACAGCGGTCGGCAACTGTCGCTCAGGCGCAGGCCGCCGTAGCCTTCAAGATCGATGTCGGCGAGTCCACGCGCGACCAGTTGGCGGAACAGCGAACGCCATTCGCCTTCCGAGCGCCCTTTGCCGACACCGAACACCGCCAGACGCTGGTGGCCGAAGCTTTCC
>JARDZH010000466.1 GCA_029240955.1 Pseudomonas sp.
CTGTCGGCCAAGGCCGCGTTGGTGGCGAGCAGCCCTTCATAGGCGGCGGGTGAAAGTCTGGAAAAAGGCAAACGAAGCTGGCTCATGAAAGAACCTCCTGAATGAACAACGGGTTGAGGTGGAAGGTGCAGCGTTACAGGGTCTCGGCCCAGCCAGCGAACGACGGATGGCCGGTCAGATCCCGCCGGGCATTGTCGTAGGCGACCGCAGCCGCCTCAGAGCCCAGCGCCAAGCCCTGCAAATAAACGAAGTGGCTGTCGGCCAGGCCGATGGTCGCTAGTACATGGCTCAGGTAATCGGTCAGAAAATCGGGTTGCCGCGCTTCCGGGCCGTGGTGAAAGCCGCCGGAACTGACCACTGCATACACGGGGCGATCCGCAAGCAGGCCGACCTTGCCGTCGGGCCGTGCCTCGAAAGTGCGGCCGATGCGCACCACGTAGTCGATCCACAGCTTGAGCGCCGCAGGCACCGTGAAGTTGTGCATCGGCGTGGCAATCACCAGCACCTGAGCATTCTCGATTTCTTCGATCAGCCGCTCGGACTGAATGAACACCCGGTCATCCGCTGGCGTGCGGCGAGTCAGCGCAGTGGCGTAATCGACATTGAGCGCAGGCAAAGGCTCTGTGACCAGATCGCGATAAGTGACGGTGCCGACCGAATCGCCCGCCGCGAGGTGACGCGCCATTTCATCGGCGAGCCGGTAGCCGACCGACGTGCGACGCGGGCTGGCGTTGAGCATCAGGACATCAGGCATAAGAAGACTCCGTTTCAGTCTTGAGCAATTGGACGAAGTGCATGCCCCGCGCGAGCAGCCCCTCCCGAAAGTAGAAGCGCTGGGCCAGTGACATGTGCGACCCGGTGTCCAGCACCAGATGCGCGCAATCTTGCTGTTGCGCTTGTTCGCGAGCAACCTGCAAGAGCATTGCGCCAAGGCGTTGATGACGCTTGGGGGTATCGACGATCAGGTCGTCGACATAAATGAAGCGTCCATAGATCAGGTTTTCCATGCGGCGAAAGCCGATCAGCCCCAGCAAGGCGTCGTCCTCGAACGCCCCGAGCAGGCGATAACCGTCCTGGGTCTGGCAGTTCAGCTGCCTGGCGTATGCCAGCGCGTCGTCCAGGTGCGGGCGCAGTTCGCGCATCAGGCTGAAGCTGTGCTGCTGGTCTTCGGGCGTTTCGATGTAGCGGAAGGTCGTGGGCGTTTGCATGAGGCATCTCTCTTGTCGAAGCAGCATGTCGAGGCGTGGGGCTACATTAGTCCCCAAATGGCCTATCCTGTAGGTCCAAAAACTGCAAAAGCGACTGGGACATGAAAGCAGCCGATCAATTGCCGGTTTACCGTCAGATCTATCAACGCTACCGGGACTCGATCACTGCCGGCCGTCTTGTGGCGGGAGACCGGGTGCCGTCGGTACGGGCGCTGGCTGCCGAACTGAATCTGGCACGCGGCACGGTCGAGGCGGCTTATCAGATGCTGATCGCCGAGGGTTATCTGATTCCGCGCGGCCCTGCGGGAACAGTGGTTGCCCCGCAACTGAACGAGGTGTCGACCGTCACTCCCGTGGCAGCCGTCACGTCGCAGACAGAGCCGTTGCTGCACGACGGTCAGCGTCCATTGCCGTTGCAGATGGGTCTGCCGGCGCTGGACGCGTTTCCGCGCAAGACCTGGACACGCCTGGCCGGCCGGGCCTTGCGTGAAAGCGGCCTGGACGGGCTGATCTATCCGGACGCCCGGGGTCACGCGCCGTTACGCAGCGCCATCGCAGGTTATCTGGGCGTTTCCCGGGGCATCGCGTGCACGCCCGACCAAGTGTTCATCTGTGCCGGGTATCAGGCCTGTCTGGACCTGATCTGTCGCAGTCTGATGCAGGCCGGCGATCACTGCTGGTTCGAGGACCCAGGCTATTTTCAGGCGCGCCGTTTTCTGGAGCATGCAGGCGCCGGGCTGATCCCGGTGCCGGTGGACGAAGCCGGGCTTGATGTAGAGGCGGGCATCGCGCTGGCACCGCAGGCGCGGTTTGCCGTGGTCACGCCGACGCACCAGTCGCCATTGGGCGTCACCTTGTCGTTGCCCAGACGCCAGCAACTGCTGGCCTGGGCGGCGCACCAGCAAAGCTGGATCATCGAGGACGACTACGACAGTGAGTACCGCTACCAAGGCCGCCCGATTCCGGCTCTGAAAAGCCTCGATGTGCAGGGGCGCGTGCTGTACACCGGCAGTTTCAGCAAGGTGCTGATGCCAGGGATGCGGCTGGCTTACCTGGTGGTGCCGCAGGAGCAAGTGGCTTTGTTTGCGCGGACGATCGACACCACGCAGAACCACTGCCCGCAGCTGTGGCAGGCGACCACCGCGAGCTTCATCGACAGCGGCCATTTCGCCCGGCACCTGCGCAAGATGCGCGCCCTCTACGCCCAGCGCCGAGCCTGGCTGATCGAGGCGCTGCATGCTGAGCTTGCGCCGTATCTGCAGGTTGATATTCAGGCCGGGGGCATGCACATCGCCGGGCATCTGGCTGACGGGATCGACGATCTGCAGGTTGCATCTCGCGCTCAAGCGCTGGGTATCGCGGTGCAACCGCTATCGACTTGGTATGCCGCTGCTCAGCCGCAATCGGCGCTGCTGATGGGGTTCACCAATATCAAGGATCAACAAGAAGCCCGCAGCCTCGCTAAACGCGTGGCGCAGGCGTTCCCTGAATAGCTACAGTCGGCGCGCGATCAGCCCTTATGCAGCGCCGTCTCCTTGTGCATCGCCAGATGGCCGGTCTTGTCGCTCTTGACCTCGTATTGCGGCTCGTCCTTGGAAGCGGGTCGATGCTTGCCCATGAATTCCACGTCTTTGGTGTGAACCTTGGTCACCTTGCCGTGGATTTCACCGGCTTCGGAATTCCAGCGTACCTTGTCACCTGTCTTGAACTTGGTGGTCATCGCATGTCCTCGCTGCTGCCGTGATCGGGTCTCAACTACTGAGCCCGCAGCGCCCGGATAATTCCTCGACCCGCGACAGCAGGCATGCGACTCAGAGCGTCATGACCATTTCATGCCAGCGCATCCCGCCGTGGTCGGATGCAGACGGCTGCACGTACTGGTAACCCATCTTGCGATACAGATCGACGTGCCGATCCTTGCACATCAGATGAAGGGTCTTCTTGCCCATGGCGGCCATCCGCTCGACGAAAGTCTGCATCAACAGCGTCGAATACCCGCGGCCCTGATGCGCGGGATCGACCACCACCGACATGATCACCACATTGAGTGCGGCAGGGTCGTGGCCGATCAGCTCTTTGAAGGCTTCGTCCGACATCACGAC
>JARDZH010000467.1 GCA_029240955.1 Pseudomonas sp.
CCAGATGCGCCACTCGCGTTTTCTCGGGTTTGCCTGCCGGGTGAAACGGATAGCCCAGGCACACCAGCGCATCGGCGTGAAGTTCGTCGGCGATCAGACTTGCCATGCGCCCGCCCATCGACTTGCCGCCCAGCGCCAGCCGCCCCGTGACGTGGGGTCGCACACGCGCCCAGACGTCGCGCCAGCATTCGAGCAACTGCTCCTGCGTATTGGGCGGCCGCTTGCTGCCGCCGGTGCGGCGCTGAGCCATGTAGGGAAACTCGAAGCGCAGCACGCTCACCCCTTGTGCCGCAAGGTGTCCAGCCATCTCGTCCATAAAGCCGCTGTCCATCGGCGCACCTGCTCCATGGGCCAGTATCAGCGTCACCGGCTCGCACCCTTCGACCGCCCGCCCCTGCGACCATAACCAGCCGCTCTCTTTAGCCAGTTGGACGCATTGACCCCCGTCAATACCGGGCTGTTGACCATTGCTCATGCTTGCCTCGCTTTTGATGAATCTGCCACGAACCCGGAGCCATAACCGCGTAGTGGTCCCTGACCAAGCTGGATGGGAAACACACTTAGATGATCACAACTCATAGCCCCGCCTATAACTATCAGGTGGTCCGCCAGTTCGTCATTATGACGGTGATCTGGGGGATTGTCGGGATGGGACTGGGCGTCTTTCTGGCCGCGCAACTGGTCTGGCCGGAACTCAACTTCGATCTCCCCTGGACAAGCTTCGGCCGGCTGCGCCCGTTGCACACCAACGCGGTGATCTTCGCGTTTGGCGGCTGCGCACTGTTCGCCAGTTCCTATTACTCGGTGCAGCGCACCTGCCAGACGCAGCTGTTTTTGCCGCGTCTCGCCGCATTCACGTTCTGGGGCTGGCAACTGGTGATCGTGCTGGCGGCCATTACCCTGCCGCTGGGTTACACCAGTTCCAAGGAATACGCCGAACTGGAATGGCCTATCGATATTCTGATCGCCGTGGTCTGGGTGGCCTACGCCGTCGTGTTCTTCGGCACGGTCGCGCGTCGCACGACCAGACACATCTACGTCGGCAACTGGTTCTTCGGCGCGTTCATCCTGACCGTGGCGCTGCTGCACATCGTCAACAATCTGGAGCTGCCGGTCAGCCTGACCAAATCCTATTCGCTGTATTCGGGCGCGACCGATGCGATGGTGCAGTGGTGGTACGGCCACAACGCAGTGGGGTTTTTCCTGACTGCCGGCTTTCTGGGGATGATGTACTACTTCGTGCCCAAGCAGGCGGAGCGGCCGGTGTATTCCTATCGGCTGTCCATCGTCCACTTCTGGGCCTTGATTACGCTGTATATCTGGGCAGGTCCCCATCACTTGCATTACACCGCGCTGCCCGACTGGGCGCAGTCGCTGGGCATGGTGATGTCGCTGGTCCTGCTGGCGCCGAGCTGGGGCGGCATGATCAACGGCATGATGACCCTCTCGGGCGCCTGGCATAAGTTGCGCAGCGACCCGATCCTGCGCTTTCTGGTGGTGTCGCTGGCGTTCTACGGCATGTCGACCTTCGAAGGCCCGATGATGGCGATCAAGACCGTCAACGCGCTCTCGCACTACACCGACTGGACCATCGGCCACGTCCACGCCGGCGCTCTGGGCTGGGTCGCCATGATCTCCATCGGCGCGCTGTATCACATGATTCCCAAGGTCTTCGGTCGTGCGCAGATGCACAGCATCGGCCTGATCAACGCGCACTTCTGGCTGGCGACCATCGGCACCGTGCTGTACATCGCCTCGATGTGGGTCAACGGCATCACTCAGGGCCTGATGTGGCGCGCCATCAACGACGACGGCACGCTCACTTACTCCTTCGTCGAAGCCCTGCAGGCCAGCCATCCGGGCTTCGTCGTGCGCCTGGCCGGCGGCGCGATCTTTCTGCTCGGCATGCTGCTGATGGCGTGGAACACCTGGCGCACGGTGCGGGCACCGCGCTCTGCCGACGTTCCTGCTGCTGCGCAACTGGCCTGAGGAGTCGACCATGAACCATGAAGTCATCGAAAAAAACGTCACCCTGCTGATGATCCTGATGGTGCTGGCCGTCAGCATCGGCGGCCTGACGCAGATCGTGCCGCTGTTCTTTCAGGACGTGACCAACACCCCGGTCGAAGGCATGAAGCCCTACACCGCGCTGCAACTTGAGGGTCGCGACATTTATATCCGCGAAGGCTGCGTCGGTTGTCACTCGCAGATGGTGCGTCCGTTTCGCGCCGAAACCGAGCGTTACGGGCATTACTCGGTCGCCGGAGAAAGCGTCTGGGATCACCCGTTTCTCTGGGGCTCCAAGCGCACCGGCCCGGATCTGGCGCGGGTCGGCGCACGCTACTCGGACGACTGGCACCGCGCCCATTTGTACAACCCGCGCAACGTAGTGCCGGAATCGAAAATGCCTGCTTATCCGTGGCTGGTCACCGCGCACGTGGACAGCGGCTCCACCGAAGCAAAGCTCCGTGCGATGCGCACACTTGGCGTGCCTTACACCGACGCGGACATCCAGGGCGCGGTCGCCAGCCTCAAGGGCAAGACCGAAATGGATGCGCTGATCGCCTATCTGCAAGTGCTGGGCACTTCCATCAAGAGCAAGAGGTAACGCCATGGACATTGGAGACCTGCGCGGCCTGGGCACGCTGATCGTGGCCCTCGCCTTTATCGGAATGTCGCTCTGGGTATCGAGCAGCAAACGCAACCCGGACTTCGCCGAAGCGCGCATGGCGCCTTTCGCGGACGAACCGCAAGTGCGCGGCCCGGCGCCTGAAGACGTCGGATCAGGCGATCTCACTGCGTCGGCCGCACCAGCCTCTTCGCGGCTAAAGCCGCTCCCACAGACGCCATGTCAATCGGGTAGGAGCGGCTTCAGCCGCGAAGTCGTCATGGCAGGCGACATCAACGCGTCGGCTGCCGAAGCAGAACAACCCGTCGTGCGGAGCACTCAGCCATGACCACCTTCTGGAGTCTTTACATCAGTGCGCTGACGCTCGGCAGCATGATCGGCCTGGCCTGGCTGCTGATCGGCACCCGCAAGGGCGAAAGCCGGGGCAGCACCGACCAGACCATGGGGCACAGCTTCGACGGTATCGAGGAATACGACAATCCGTTGCCACGCTGGTGGTTCATGCTGTTCGTCGGCACGCTGGTGTTCGCGGTGGGCTATCTGGCGCTGTACCCAGGCCTGGGCAACTGGAAGGGTTTGTTGCCTGGTTACGAAAACGGCTGGACGGGCGCCCATGAATGGGAAAAGGAAATGGCCAGAGCTGACGCCAGGTTCGGGCCGATCTTCGCCAGGTTTTCG
>JARDZH010000468.1 GCA_029240955.1 Pseudomonas sp.
GCTGCGGCGCACCGCCTGCATGAACAAGGCGCCGGACATCACCAGCGCTTCCTTGTTGGCCAACAGCACTTTCTTGCCGGCTTCTACAGCCGCCAGCGTTGGTCGCAGCCCAGCCGCACCGACGATCGCAGCCATGACAGCGTCGACCTGAGGATGCGATGCGACCTCGCAGAGTCCGCCCTCGCCTACCAGCACCCGCGTGTCCAGACCCGCGGCCGCCAGATCGTCCTGCAGTTTGCGCGCGACGTCCTGAGTCGGCACTACCGCAAAACGCGGCGTGTGCTTGACACAGAGTTCCAGCAGCTCGGTCAACCGGGAGAAACCGGTCAGCGCGAACACCTGAAACAATGTCGGGTGACGAGCGATGACGTCGAGGGTGCTCAGACCGATGGAGCCTGTCGCCCCCAGTACCGTTATCTGCTGAGGTGCACTCACATCACACCCCAGTTCGCAGCCCACAGCAGAACCGCGAAAACCGGGATCGCCGCGGTAAGACTGTCGATACGGTCCAGCACGCCGCCGTGGCCGGGCAACAGATTACTGCTGTCCTTGATTCCCGACTGGCGTTTGAACATGCTTTCGGTCAGATCGCCGACGATGGAAATAAGTACGATCACCGCCGCGCCCAACAGACCGCCAATGAACTGGCCGATGGACCACTCGCGGGAAAAACCCACGGCAGCCGTGATCAACAAAGCCACCAGCAGGCCGCCGTACACGCCCTCCCAGCTCTTGCCGGGACTGACCTTGGGCGCAAGCTTGCGCTTGCCGAACGCCTTGCCGGAAAAATACGCGCCGATATCTGCCGCCCAGACCAGAACCATCACCGCCAGGATCAGCCAGTTACCCATCGGCCATTGCTTGAGCAGCATCAGGCCCTGCCAGGCAGGCAACAGGATCAGCAAGCCGATGACCAGCTTGCAGATGGCGCTGGCCCAGTGTTCGCTGGTCGCTGGATAAGTCAGCACCAGGAAGGTCGCGAGCGCCCACCAGATGACCGCTGCGCCAAGAATCCATGGCCCTGCACCGGGTGTGAGATACATCAGGAACAACAGCAACGCTACGACTGCCGCATAGGCAACGCGCATCGATTGCGCTGCGAGCCCTGCCAGGCGGGCCCACTCCCACGCACCCAGTACCACGACTACGCCGATGAACAGCGCAAACCAGGCACCGGTGAGAAGGAAGAAGCCGCAGAGGGCAACAGGCAGCAGGACGAGGGCCGTCAGAATCCGTTGTTTAAGCATTAAGCGCGGGCTCCAGCTTCCACCTGTTCGCTCGTTTTACCGAAGCGACGCTGGCGTGAAGCGAAATCAGCCAGCGCAGCGCGCATGGCATCGTGTTTGAAGTCCGGCCAGAACAGGTCGGAGAAGTACAGCTCGGCGTAAGCCAGCTGCCAGAGCAGGAAGTTGCTGATGCGGTGTTCTCCGCCGGTGCGGATGCACAGATCCGGCAGCGGCAGGTCACCCGTCGCAAGACAGGTCTGCAGTAAACCCGGCGTGATGTCCTCCGGCTGCAGGTGACCGGCCTGCACCTCTCGCGCAAGCCGCTGCGCAGCCTGCGCGATGTCCCACTGACCGCCATAGTTCGCAGCGATCTGCAGGACAAAGCGGTCATTACCGGCCGTACCGAGCTCCGCCTCGCGCATCGCCGCCTGCAACTCGGGATGGAAGCGCGAGCGATCACCGATGATCCGCAGGCTGATGCCGTTTTCGTTCAGGCGCCGGGTTTCACGGCGCAAGGCCGTGAAAAACAGCTCCATAAGAGCACCGACCTCATCCGCTGGCCGCTGCCAGTTCTCGCTGGAGAACGCAAACAGCGTCAGGACCTCGACCTTGGCTTCGGCGCATACCTCGATCACGGCACGTACCGCGTCTACGCCCGCCTTGTGCCCGGCAACGCCTGGCAGCAAGCGTTTTTTGGCCCAGCGGTTGTTTCCGTCCATGATGATCGCGACATGACGCGGCACCGAAGTCGATGCGGCCGGTTTTGTCTTTTCCATGAAAACGTCTCGGACCTCAAACCGCCATCAAGTCGGCTTCTTTCGCCTTGGTCGCCGAGTCGATATCTGCCTCTGCCTTGTCAGTCAGCTTCTGGATATCCGCAGCCGCACGACGCTCTTCGTCTTCGCTGATTTCCTTGTCCTTGACCAGTTTCTTCAGATCGCTCAAGGCGTCACGGCGAATGTTACGCACAGCAACGCGAGCATCTTCAGCGGCGCTACGCGCCTGCTTGGTGAAGCCCTTGCGGGTTTCTTCAGTCAAAGCAGGCATAGAGATCAGCAGCATCTCACCAAGGTTGGTCGGATTGAGGTTCAGACCCGCGCTCTGGATTGCCTTGTCGACGGCGGCCAGCATGTTACGCTCGAACGCAACGACCTGCAGGGTCCGCGAATCCTTGACGGTAACGTTGGCAACGCCGCTCAAGGGGGTATCAGCGCCGTAGTACGGCACCATTACGCTGCCCAGAATGCTCGGGTGAGCCTTGCCGGTACGAATCTGGCCAAAGGCATGGCTCAAGGATTCGAGGGACTTCTGCATGCGCGCCTGGGCGTCTTTCTTGATTTCGTTGATCATTGTTGAACTTCCTCGATCAGGGTTCCTTCGGCGCCGCCATGGACAATATTCAACAGTGCGCCGGGTTTGTTCATGTTGAAGACGCGCAACGGCATCTTGTGATCGCGGCACAGGCAGATAGCCGTCAGATCCATCACACCCAGCTTGCGATCCAGCACTTCATCGTAAGACAGATGATCGAACTTCTCGGCATTCGGGTCTTTGAAAGGATCTGCGGTGTATACGCCATCTACCTTGGTTGCCTTGAGCACGACGTCGGCGTCGATTTCAATCGCTCGCAGGCAAGCGGCGGAATCCGTGGTGAAGAACGGGTTACCGGTCCCCGCCGCGAAGATCACGACTTCCTTGGAGCTGAGGTGACGCATGGCCTTGCGACGATCATAGTGATCGGTCACACCCATCATGGAAATGGCGGACATCACGATGGCCGTGATATTAGCGCGTTCCAGAGCGTCCCGCATCGCCAGGGCATTCATCACAGTGGCCAGCATGCCCATGTGGTCGCCTGTCACCCGATCCATGCCGGCCGCACTCAGGGCCGCACCACGGAACAGGTTGCCTCCGCCAATCACCAGACCGACCTGAACACCGATGCCGACCAGTTGGCCGACTTCCAGTGCCATGCGATCCAGAACCTTGGGATCGATACCGAACTCTTCCGAGCCCATCAGGGCCTCGCCGCTAAGCTTGAGTAGAATGCGTTTATAGCGAGCCTGATAACCACTGCCCT
>JARDZH010000469.1 GCA_029240955.1 Pseudomonas sp.
CGCTGAACACCAGCTCGCCTTCCACCGCATCCACACCGTAATCCACCGCCGCGATCGCCACCGAGTCGCCGGCCGCCAGGCCGTTCGGGTCTTTGAATGCTTCGTCCGGCAATGCGGCCGGCGTCGCGCGTGCGGCGATCTCGATCGCTTCGGCAGGACTCAGTTCACTTGACGCGCCGTGCCCGAAGCCCAGTACGCGGCCCAGCCAAGCGGCGACGGCAGGATACTCGTCCACCAGATACGCGGTAACCGGCGTCTGCTTCAGAAACCAGAGCGTATGCGCAACGCTGAAGTCAGCAATCGACGGTTCATCGAACAGGAAATCGCCATTACGCGACAGCTGCTGTTCGAGCCGCCCCATCAACGTTGGCCACTGTTGCAGCGCCTGTTCGGCTGGCATGCGGCTGGCGCTGCCGCCTTCGAACAGCTTGCCCCGGTCAGCCACGAATGCTTTGACCACTTCAGGCGGCACATTGGCGAAGCGCGCCGCCAATGACGCCGGTTGAAACACCAGGCTCACTGCATGAAAGAACAGCACCGAATCGGCCCAGGCCGCGAGCCCCGCGACCGCGAACTCTTTCCCTTCGGGATAAAACGCGGGCGAAGCCTTTTCCTGCTCCAGACGTCGCGCCATCAACGCGGTATCGCAATAGATATCTGCACCGATCTGCAGCACCGGCGTCCTGCGATAGCCACCGGTCAACGCCGTCAGATCGGGCTTGGGCATGACCGGCGGGATCAGCACCGAGCGCCATGACAACCCTTTGAACCCTAGCATCAGGCGGGCTTTTTCAGCGAAAAGAGAGGCGGGATAGTGGTGCAGAATTATCTCGGTCATGTGCGGCCATCCATCAGCAGGAAAACCACAGCTTACCCGGCTGCCCCATCACAGCCTACCCGGCCGATCTAATGAATCATCATCACGTCGATGGATCCGGCGCTGGCGGGACGAAACTGGCGGCGAGCATTTCCTTCGCACTCTTGCGCAGCTTCTTGATCAGCCGTTCATGACGCAACGCCTCGCTCTTGCTCGGCCAGGCTTCCACGTAAACCAGCGCCACTGCCGGGCTTGAGGAGAAGAATCGTGCGCCTTTACCGCTCTGGTGTGCGGCGAAGCGGCGTTGCGGGTTATCGCTGATGCCGCAGTACAGCGAGCCATTGGCGGCGCGCACCAGGTAAACGAACCAGGGTTTCGCGGCGACCGCCAGATCTGGCGATGAAGGACAGACCTCAGACACGATGGTTTTCTGTCCAGGTTCTCAGACCTTTGAGGGCCTGCGCGCGAATGGCGTTGCGCACCAGTGGCGTCCAGCCCAGCAACAGGCCCTTGGTGCCCAATGCCTGACGTGACCAACGCCACAGGTCGAAGCTGTCGCGGTGCTCGCTGATCAAGCCGTCGCGAAACACGAAGCGGGCCTGGATATCGTTGACGACCGTGCGGCCGGTCTGGCTGAACAGATAGGTCGCGACCCAGTGCGCGCTGCCGATACGATCATCAGCGCGTACCTCATCGAACACAACCGAGAAGTCCTGCGCGCGCGACGTCAGCATGCGCCACATGTTGCCGACCTGAGCGCCGCGCAGCTCGCCGAATGCAGGGTCGCTGAAAACGACGTCCTCGGTATAACAAGCACTCATGCCTTCTGCGTCCAGTCGGGCGAAGGCTTCGTAAAAGCGGTTGATCAGTGCACTGTTGGCCTGGCTGGCTTGTTCGTAGTTCATGCACGCAGCTCCATTGCAGAGATTGCCTTGGCAAAGATGCGAGCAAGATAAGCGGCAATTGAAGACTTTGCCATCCTCCTTGCTCGGCAGACGCTTAGTCGACTTTCTCGCTGGTCACCTGCACATACCGGGACCTGCCGGCGCCCATGCCCGCGATCAGTGCTCCGAGCCCCAGCACGCCGAAAATCCAGCCGATGGCGCTCCAGCTGCCGGTGACGTCATGCACCACGCCCACCGCGAACGGCCCCATCGACGCGATGGTGTAACCCACGCCTTGCGCCATGCTGGAGAGGTTGGCTGCCACATGGGAATCGCGCGAGCGGAGCACGATCAAGGCCAATGCCAGGCTGAACGTACCGCCCTGGCCCAGCCCCAGCAGAATCCCCCAGCCCCACAATCCTTCGAGCGGTGCATAGAGGCAGCCGAACAAGCCGCTGAGCGTCAGCAACATGAGCAGCAGGATCGGCAGGCGTTGATCCTTGCCGCGGGTCGCGAGCCAGGGAACGCCGAGAGCGCTGATGACCTGCACGATGATCGAACCGGAGAGCAGCAGGCCGGCATGCGTGGGCGTCAGACCGCGATCGATCAGGATTGAGGGCAGCCAGCCGAACACGATGTACGACAGCGACGATTGGAGGCCCATGTACAGCGTGACCTGCCAGGCGAGCGGGTCGCGCAGCAGACCTTTGACCCGATACGCCACGCGATTCGTATCATGAGACTCGCGAGCCTGCGGGAACCAGACCAGTGCGGCGACCAATGCCGGGACCAGCCAAAAGCCCAGACCCATCTGCCATTGATCGTTGAAATAGTGGGTGAGCGGCACCGTCGAGCCGGCGGCGATGGCCGCGCCGAGGCACAGCGCCATGGTGTAGACGCCGGTCATGGCGCCGGCTTGTTTCGGGAAGTCGCGCTTGACGATGCCGGGCAGCAAGACGCCGATCACGCCGATGCTGGCACCCGCGAGCAGGCTGCCGGAGAACAGCCCCAATTGACCGAACGAACTGCGTAACGCCAGGCCCGCGGCAAGGGTCAGCAGAATCATCAGCACCACACGCTCGCTGCCGAAACGCCGCGCGAGGATCGGCGCCAGGGGCGCGAAAAGCCCAAGGCACAGCACGGGCAGCGTGGTCAGCAGACCTGCTTGAGCGGCGGACATGCCGAGGCTGTCCGAGACGTCGTTGAGCAGCGGCGCGATGCTGGACAACGCCGGGCGCAGGTTCAGAGCGACCAGCACCAGGCCGAGCAACAGCAGCCACGGACGTTTAAGAATGGGATGGGCAGAATCGGAAGTCGGTTGCGGACTTAAAGGCGCCTTGGCAGTCATCAGGTTCTCGGTGTCAGGAATAACGACCCGTTTCAGGGGGGGCGATATCCTGTTGGAGAACGAGGGAGATTACAAGGTTCAGGGAAAGGGCTGCCGCTGCGCGCCAGATCGCCACCAAGGTGGCTCCTACGGCAAATTTGTAGGAGCCACCTTGCTGGCGATGGGCCGCAAAGCGGCCCCCGTGGATCAATGAATAATCTGGCTCAGGAACAACCGGGTCCGATCGCTCTGCGGGTTGTCGAAGAAGTCGTTCGGCCCATAAAGATCACCCGGTTCGCCACGGTGCGAGCAAAGCCCATCTCGTGGGTCACGCACAGCATGGTCATGCCCTCTTCCGCCAGACTCACCATGGTGTCGAGCACTTCCTTGACCATTTCCGGGTCAAGCGCCGAAGTCGGTTCGTCAAACAGCATGATCTTGGGCTTCATGCACAACGCGCGTGCAATCGCCACACGCTGCTGCTGACCACCGGACAACTGCCCCGGATACTTGTGCGCCTGCTCTGGAATGCGTACGCGCTCCAGATAATGCATGGCGATCTCTTCAGCCTTCTTCTTCGGCATCTTGCGCACCCACATCGGGGCCAGCGTGCAGTTCTGCAGGATGGTCAGATGCGGGAACAGGTTGAAGTGCTGAAAC
>JARDZH010000470.1 GCA_029240955.1 Pseudomonas sp.
GACTGGCGGCCCAGGAAAAATCTGCTAACAATGCACACGGCACGAGCGTCGGCAGCTACGCCATAATGCGCGCCGAGATCAAAGGAGCAACCCATGAGCAGTACTGCACAAGCAGCCGAAGGTGAAAAGATCCTCATCGTTGACGACGATCCGGGATTGAGCAGCCTGCTGGAGCGATTCTTCACCAGCAAAGGCTACCGTGCGCGCGCCGTGCCCAATGTCGAACAAATGGATCGCCTGCTGGCTCGCGAAGTATTCCATCTGGTTGTCCTGGACTTGATGCTGCCAGGCGAAGACGGCCTGTCCGCCTGCCGCCGCTTGCGCGCCAGCAACAATCAGGTTCCGATCATCATGCTGACCGCCAAGGGTGACGAGCTCAGCCGCATCAAGGGCCTGGAGCTCGGTGCGGACGACTACCTGGCCAAGCCGTTCAACCCGGACGAACTGATGGCCCGGGTCAAGGCCGTGCTGCGTCGCCAGTCGGCACCGGTTCCCGGTGCGCCGGGCAGCGAGGACGAATCGGTCTCTTTTGGCGATTACGAGTTGTCCTTGGCTACGCGCGAGCTCAAGCGCGGCGATGAGGTGCACATGCTGACCACGGGCGAATTCGCCGTGCTCAAGGCCCTGGTCATGAACGCTCGCCAGCCGCTGACGCGCGACAAGCTCATGAACCTGGCGCGCGGCCGCGAATGGGATGCCCTGGAGCGTTCGATCGACGTGCAGATCTCACGCCTGCGCCGCATGATCGAGCCGGACCCTTCCAAACCACGCTATATCCAGACGGTCTGGGGTGTAGGGTACGTATTCGTGCCTGATGGCAACGCTGCCCGGTAATAACGCGGGCTTCGGGTTTCTGTAGGAGCGATATCCTGAATCACTGGTTGATTCGGGATGTTCGTCATCCGCAATGTTTGCGAGCCAGGCTCGCTCCTGCAACGTATGTGATCGTCACGCAATGAAGACCCCCGTCTGGTTTCCCCAAAGTTTTTTCGCCCGAACCCTCTGGCTGGTGCTGGTCGTCGTCCTGTTTTCCAAGGCCCTGACCCTGGTCTACCTGTTGATGAACGAAGATGTGCTGGTCGATCGTCAGTACAGCCATGGTGTGGCGCTGACCCTGCGTGCCTATTGGGCCGCCGACGAGAACAACCGTGACCAGATCGCCGACGCTGCGGGGCTGATTCGAGTGGTTGGCGGTGGCGTCCCGGAAGGCGAGCAGCATTGGCCGTACAGTGAGATCTACCAGCGGCAGATGCAGGCCGAGCTGGGCGAGGACACCGAGGTGCGGTTGCGCGTCCATGCGCCGCCTGCGCTGTGGGTGCGTGCACCGAGTCTGGGCGCGGGTTGGTTGAAGGTGCCGCTGTACCCGCATCCATTGCGTGGGCAGAAGATCTGGAGCGTGCTGGGCTGGTTCCTGGCGATCGGCCTGCTGTCGACCGCCTCGGCGTGGATCTTCGTGCGTCAGCTCAACCAGCCACTCAAGCGCCTGGTGTTCGCCGCACGGCAACTGGGGCAGGGCCGCAGCGTGCGTTTGCCGGTCAGTGACACGCCCAGTGAAATGACCGAGGTGTATCGCGCCTTCAACCAGATGGCCGAAGACGTCGAACAGGCCGGTCGCGAGCGCGAACTGATGCTCGCCGGGGTTTCGCACGATCTGCGCACGCCGTTGACACGACTGCGGCTGTCGCTCGAGTTGATGACCTCGGACAACGAATTCACCCCTGACATGGTCCGCGACATCGAGGACATGGACGCGATCCTCGATCAGTTCCTGGCCTTCATTCGTGACGGTCGCGACGAGAGCGTCGAGGTCGTCGACCTGGTGAACCTGGTGCAGGAAGTGGTCGCGCCGTACAACCAGGGCGAAGAGCAGGTGCTGCTTCGCCTGGAGCCGATCCCGCCATTTCCGTTGCGCCGGGTATCGATGAAACGCTTGATGAACAACCTGATCGGCAACGCCCTGCACCACGCTGGTAGCGGTGTGGAAGTGGCTGCCCATGTCTCGGGCGACAACAATGCGCCCTACGTAGTCCTCAGCGTACTGGACCGCGGGGCGGGTATCGATCCGGGCGAACTGGCCGGTATCTTCGATCCGTTCATTCGCGGTGACCGTGCGCGCAGTGGCAAGGGCACCGGGTTGGGCCTGGCGATCGTCAAGCGGATTGCCGCCATGCACGGCGGCAATGTGGAGTTGCGCAATCGCGCGGAAGGGGGGTTGGAGGCACGAGTCAGATTGCCGCTTGGGCTGATGCTGCCCAGGGATGCCGTGTAGGCCGACCTGCAGCTCGCGTCGATGCCGTTCGTTGGACTGCACGAACGGCATGGGGCGTGGTGCTTAACCTTTGCCCTTGGTTCGGGTCATGTTCGGACCGCTGTTCTTCTCGATGTGCTCGATGATCATCCCGGCGACGTCCTTGCCGGTGGTCACCTCGATCCCTTCCAAGCCTGGCGATGAGTTCACTTCCATCACCAGCGGTCCGTGGTTCGAGCGCAGGATGTCCACGCCGGCAACGCTCAGGCCCATCACCTTGGCGGCGCGGATCGCGGTCATACGCTCTTCGGGTGTGATCTTGATCAGGCTGGCGCAGCCACCACGGTGCAGGTTGGAGCGAAATTCACCGGGCTTGGCCTGGCGCTTCATCGAGGCGATCACCTTGTCGCCCACCACGAAGCAGCGAATGTCGGCGCCGCCCGCTTCCTTGATGTATTCCTGGACCATGATGTTCTGCTTGAGGCCCATGAACGCCTCGATCACCGATTCGGCCGCGTTGGTAGTTTCACACAAGACCACACCGATGCCCTGGGTGCCTTCGAGCACCTTGATCACCAAAGGTGCGCCATTGACCATGCTGATCAAGTCGGGGATATCGTCCGGCGAGTGGGCGAAGCCGGTGACGGGCAGGCCGATACCTCGCCGCGACAGCAGTTGCAGCGAACGCAGTTTGTCCCGCGAGCGGGCGATGGCCACCGATTCGTTCAGCGGAAAGACGTCCATCATTTCGAACTGGCGCAGCACCGCGCAGCCATAGAACGTCACCGAAGCGCCGATACGTGGAATGACCGCATCGAAACCCTGCAGCGGCTTGCCGCGATAGTGGATCTGCGGCTTGTGGCTGGCGATGTTCATATACGCGCGCAGCGTGTCGATCACCACCATTTCATGGCCACGGGCAGTACCGGCTTCGACCAGACGACGAGTGGAATACAGACGCGGATTGCGCGACAGCACAGCGATCTTCATGCAACACCTGTGGCAGAGGTAGTAGAGGCCGGGAACACCGGCTTGTCTTGAACGTA
>JARDZH010000471.1 GCA_029240955.1 Pseudomonas sp.
GGGCGCGGCATCCAGCCACTGGTAGACGCTCAGGCCATAACCGGCGCTGGTGCCGATGGCGACCAGCAAATCCATATTGCCGGCACCGGCCCTGACCGCGTTCCAGGCTGCCGCATAGAAGCGTGCGCCGAGGATGAATTGCACGGGCGTCGCCAGGGCGAACTGAGCCCAGGCCGGCAGCATCCAGTGCAGGCCGAAAGGCGACGACAGCATGGGAAGGATCAGCGGCACGGCCAGCAGGAGTGCGAGCCATAAAGCCCAGCGCTCGCGGCGCAAACCGTCACGCTTTCGCTCGGCTTCCAACTGCTCGTCCTGAAACAGCGTGGCCTCATAACCTGCGCGGGTGACGGCGGCGATCAGGGTGTCGGGGTCGGTTTGCGGTTCGGCCAGAACATGGGCGCGTTCATTGGCCAGGTTGACGGTCACATTGTTGACGCCCGGCACTTTGGCCAGTGCCCGCTCGACCCGCCCCGCACAACTGGCGCAGGTCATGCCGCTGATGGGTAGATCGAAAGCGATAGGGTCTCGCATCGGTTCACTCCTTGAAGGCTGGATGCCGGCAAGGATCAACCTTGCCACATGGGCAAGGTCAAGTGTGAATCAATAGTTGAGGTCGGCTTTCTTGAGGTACATGCCGTTGAGGCTGGTAGCGATGCGGTACTTGAGGATATCTCCGGCGCGCAACTGGATGCGCGTGCTGCTCTGCGCTTCCATGCCCGGCTCGCAACCGACGACGTTGCCCGGCAGACGGCGCAGGCGAACCGACACGTCACCCGGCGGCAGGTTGAAGGACACCGAATCTTCCTGGAACAGCCGCCCGGCCAACTGGTCCTGAATATAGATGCCGATCTCGCAGGAGGTCGCAACTTCGAGGCGCTCGCGGGAAATGATCAGGATGCCGTAGTCCTGATCTGCCTGAACAGTGGGAGCGGTTGCCAAAAGACCGAGAATGCCGAAGAGGCTCAATACTGACCAGCGCATCGCTGATACTCCTGTGAATACGTCAATGAGCAAGCTTGGCGCACTGTCACGAGGAGCGCCAGCCCGGCAGGAAGCGCAGAAACTTGACCTTGCCATGAGGGTAAGGTTGAAGATGCCATCACACCTCACTTCAGGGAGCACCACCATGCAGCAATTCCGAGTACAAGGCATGACCTGCGGACATTGTGTCCGCGCAGTGACCGAAGCGATCCGCAATGACGATCCGTCGGCGGACGTCAGTGTGGATCTCACCAGCGCCCGGGTTCAGGTGAACAGCACGCTGTCGGCGGAGCGGGTCATCGAGCTGATCGGCGAAGAAGGCTACCAGGCCAGCATTGCCTGACTGACGCCTGGCTGAAAAGTCTTGAATTAATTTCCTGGTTCATCGTTATCGAGCGGGTGTAGCGGGTAAACTTGCCCGCTGCCTTTGCTTTAGCTGATGGACGCCTGATGAATCTGCGAACAATCCTTATCCTCGGCGCGTTGAGCGCCTTCGGTCCTTTGGCGATCGATTTCTATCTCCCCGGCTTCCCGATGATGGCCACCTACTTCGGCACGGATGAGAAACACATCCAGCTGACGTTGGCGGCGTATTTCCTGGGCCTGTCCCTCGGGCAGCTCGCTTACGGTCCGGTAGCCGACCGGTTCGGACGCCGCGTTCCACTGCTGGTCGGTGTCAGCCTGTTTACGTTGGCGTCGCTGGCCTGTGCTTTCGCACCCAATCTGGAATGGCTGATCGGGGCGCGCTTCGTTCAGGCGCTCGGCGGTTGCGCCGGGATGGTTCTCGCACGAGCGATTGTCAGCGACAAGTGCGACGCGGTCGGCTCGGCCAAAGTGTTTTCGCAGTTGATGCTGGTCATGGGCCTGGCGCCGATCCTTGCGCCGATGCTCGGTGGAGCGTTGGTCAACACGGCGGGCTGGCAGGCGATCTTTCTGTGTCTGACGGTATTCAGTGCGTTGTGTCTGGTGGCGGTTGCCCTGGGTCTCCCGGAAAGCATGCCGGTCGATCATCCTCGTCAGCCACTCAGCGGTGCGCTGCGTCAGTACGCCAATCTGTTCAAGGATCGGGTGTTCGTCGGTCACGCGCTGACCGGCGGGATCGCAATGGCCGGTATGTTCTCCTACATCGCAGGCTCACCTTTCGTCTTCATCAAGTTGTATGGCGTACCGGCCGAGCATTACGGCTGGTTGTTCGGCACCAATGCGGCGGGTTTCATTCTGGTTGCGCAGGTCAATGCGCGGCTGCTGCGCAAGGTCGGGCCGGCGTTCCTGCTGTCGCGTGCGATCTGGGTGTATCTGGCCGGCGGCCTGACGGTGTTGGGCGTCAGCCTGATGCACACCGAACAGCTGTGGCCGCTGCTGGTGCCGCTGTTTGTGTGTCTGGCGAGCCTGGGTTGCATCATTCCGAATGCTTCGGCCTGCGCCATGAACGGGCAGGGCAGACGAGCGGGCAGCGCCTCGGCGCTGATGGGCTTTCTGCAATTCAGTGTGGCGGCAGGGGCCGCGAGCCTGGTGGGCGTGCTGCATGACGGGACTGCGACGCCGATGGCTTTTGTCATCAGTCTGTGCGGAGTACTGGCGGTAAGCGCGATGGCCTACACCCGCAAGCTTCAGCGCGCTCGCGACCTGCAGGCAAACGCCTGAGAAATCCGTTGCACCGTCTTCGAACGGTGCAACGGGGATAAGGCTTTAGAAACCTTCCAGCACGATCTTGCCCTTGGCTGTGCCGCTTTCGAGCAGCTCATGGGCACGACGCAGGTTTTCGGCGTTGATAGTGCCGAAATGCTCGCCGAAGGTAGTCTTCAAGGTTCCCGCATCGATCAGCTCCGCGACGCGATTGAGCAAGTTGTGCTGCTCGATCATGTCCTCGGTTTCGAACATCGAGCGGGTGTACATGAACTCCCAGTGCAGCGACAGGCTCTTGCGCTTGAGCTTGGTGACGTCCAGCGACTTGGGATCATCGATCAGCGCCAGCTTGCCCTGAGGCTTGAGGCCTTCCACCAGTTGATCCAGGTGCTGTTCGGTCTGGGTCAGACTGGCGACGTGAGTCACTTGACCGAGTCCGACACGCTTGAGTTCTTCGCTCAGCGGCTTGCTGTGGTCCAGCACTTCATGGGCGCCAAGGTCACGCACCCAGCGTTCGGTTTCAGGCCGCGAAGCGGTGCCGATGACGTTGAGCGACGTCAACTGACGCGCCAGCTGGGTCAGGATGGAACCGACCCCGCCCGCAGCGCCGACGATCAGCAGGCTTTCCTGGCTCTCGCTTTGGCCTTGCGCAACCTGAAGGCGTTCGAACAACAGCTCCCA
>JARDZH010000472.1 GCA_029240955.1 Pseudomonas sp.
CTGTTCGATATCGAGAAGAAAAACGTGGTGACCACCACGACGATCGACGGGCTGAGCATCAGCGAAGCCGCCGGCAAGGTCGGCTCACGCGGCCTGGAGCTGGACCTCAGCGGACGCATCGCCGAACGCTGGGACATGATCGGCACCTACGCCTATACCGACACTGAAATCCTCGACGACCCGACCGACGAAGGCAACCGCCTGTCGCAGGCGCCCAGACACACGGCGAGCCTGTACCTCAGTCATCATCTGCAGATTCCGGCAGAACTGGGCGACTGGCATGCCGGGGCAGGCGCGCGCTACATCGGCGAGCGCGCCGGCGACAATGCCAACAGTTACGACATGAGCAGTTACACCGTTGCCGACGCGTTCCTGCGCTGGGACGTGCCGATGGCCGGCTACAAGACCCGGCTGCAACTGAACGTCGACAACCTGTTCGACAAGCATTACTACCCTTCAAGCACTGGCAGCCAACTGCAGGTCAACGTTGGCGAACCTCGCACTGCCCGCCTGAGCGCCAGCGTGACGTTCTGACGCCTCCGCCTGCCGGAGCGATCCCGAGGGTCGCTCCGGCGTTCCTGATTCAGACCCTCTCCTCGGCACTGATTCGGAAACAAATTGTTGCAGCCGCCCTTGTCTCGGGAGCAGAATCGGCTAGGTTGTACGATGACTGACTTAGTCAGCCTCGCGACCGTTCGCTGCATCCAATAAATACAAAAAAGGATATGTTCATGAAGAGATTCACCCTGCTCGTAGGTTTTCTGTGCCTGTTTTCAGGCTACGTCGCCGCCGCGTCTTCCGACGAGAATGATGTCGCAGCAGCCGTCGACAAACTGACCCAGGCCATGTGGCACAAGGACATCGACCAGCTCAAGGCGTTGACCGCTGACAACCTGTCCTACGGCCACTCCAGCGGCAACATTCAGGACAAGCAAGCCTTCATCGCCGACATCGAAACCGGCAAGAGCGCCTTCAACGACCTGAAGATGCTCAACCAGAAAATCATCCTGTCCGGTGACACCGCACTGGTGCGCAACCACTTCTCGGCGCAGGCCGTGAACAGCGGCAAGGTCGTACCTACCGAAATCGAGAACTTCCAGATCTGGCAAAAGCAGAAAGGCCAGTGGCTGCTGATCGGTCGTCAAGCGTTCCGCTTCTGACGGCGGAGGCGATCAGCGTTCGCTTCGGCACGTCCGACCCGCGTCAGGGCGTGCCGAACATGGTGGTCCAGTAGATACCCGCATCGCTTTTCGGGTCCATGGCATAAGCGCCACCCATTTCCTTGAAACCCGGATTCATGAGATTTGCGCAGTGACCGGGGCTCGCGAGCCAGCCATCCACCACCTTGCGCGTTTCATCCTGTCCAGCGGCGATGTTCTCGCCGATCTGCTGTCCCAGATAACCCGCCAGCTCTGCCCTGTCGCCCGGCATCCGACCGTCACGGTCCTTGTGATCGAAGTAATTGTTGTTGGCCATGGCCCGCGAATGCGACATCGCCGCACTCGCCAGCACGGTGTTCCACACCAGCGGCGTGGTCGCGCTGAACGACTGGGTGCCGCACTGCCTGGCCTGGCCTCGGGCGGTGTTGATCATTTCCAGCAGGTGTTGCCCTTCGGTCTGCGAATCCCGCAGTCGCGCCGCCAGCAGCGAACGCGCCAGCACGATGCGCCAGTCGCGTCCTTCACGAGAGACGCCGATGTCGACGAACTGTGGGTCCAGCACCACCTGACAGAAACTCTCCTGCACGGCGTTCATGGCTGATTGCACGTCGCGCGGGCCGGACAGGCTGATAGCCTGCACGGTGACCATCGGATAGGCCGCGCGGGCCATGGCCTGTTTCAAGTCACCGCTGCCGCTGGCCGGCAGCACCAGCCGCGCGTCGTTCACCAGCGGCGGCAGCTCCATCGAGACCTGTCCGCCGCACTTCTGCGCCTGGCTGCGATAGACGTTGATTGACTCGATCAGCTGCGCTTCTTCGGTTGCCAGTGCGGTGGTTGCAATCATGAGTCCCAGAGACAATGAGGCCAGACGTAAAACCGGTGACAAAACGCGCATGGAAAACTCCCTCAAGCTGAATGGACACATCATGCTTGATTTTTCCCTGTTTCACGTAACGCGTTTTGACATTCGTGCTCAAAGCCGGAACTGTGCGACCAGCGTATTGAACGAGGTGGCCAGTCGTGAAAGCTCCTGGCTCGATGCGTTGGTCTGATTGGCGCCTGCAGCGCTTTGGGTCGACAGGTCCTGGATGTTCAGCAGGTTGCGGTCCACTTCGCGGGCAACCTGAGCTTGCTGCTCGGACGCCGAAGCGATCACCAGATTGCGCTCGTTGATGGTTGCCACGCCGCTCGTGATTTTCTCCAGCGCGGCGCCGGCGCGTTGCGCCTGTTCATGGGTGGTGTTTGCCAGGCTCAGGCTTTTGCCCATGGCCGCAACCGCGCCGTCGGCCCCGCTCTGCACGGTACCGATCATGCCTTCGATCTCGACGGTCGATGCCTGGGTGCGGTGAGCCAGCGCACGCACTTCATCGGCGACGACCGCGAAGCCCCTGCCCTGCTCGCCGGCTCGGGCCGCTTCAATGGCGGCGTTCAATGCCAGCAGATTGGTCTGTTCAGCGACGTTACGGATCACGTCCAGCACCTTGCTGATTTCGCGTACATTCCCGGCCAGTGCCGACACCGCTTCAGTGGAGTCGGTGATCTCGCGGACCATGGTGGTAATGCCCTGTACCGTGTGGTCGACCTGCCCGCGCCCGTCCAGCGCATCCTCACTCGCCGCCTTGGACGCCTCGGACGTTGAAATGGCATTGCGCGCGACTTCTTCAACGGCTGCGGTCATCTGGTTGACGGCCGTGGCGGCCTGCTGGATTTCGTCGTTCTGTCGAGTCAGGCCACGGGTACTTTCGTCAGTGACGGCGCTCAGTTCTTCGGCTGCCGAGGCCAGCTGGTCCGACGCGCTGGCGATTTGCTGGATGGTGCCTTTCAACCCGTCCTGCATCTCGGCCAGTGCGTCGAGCAGTTGACCGGCTTCGTCGCCGCGTTCATGCACGATCGGCCGGGTCAGATCGCCACCGGCAATGCGCTGCGCGCTGGAGACCGCGACGGCCAGAGGTCGGGTAATCATTCGGGTGATGACCATGCCGAGACCGATTGCCACGATGAACGCCACCACGACCGCAATGATCAGCGTCAGCGTCGCGCTGTGCTTGAGACGGTCGGCAGCGACCGCGCCTTCTTCGATCTGACGATTGTTCGAGTCAATCATGCTGCGCAACAGGCTGCGGGCTT